>JADKJE010000004.1 GCA_016722515.1 Alphaproteobacteria bacterium | reverse complement strand
AAATAGTATTCTGTGGGGGAACATCGGAAGCGATGGTGAAAACTTTTTTTATTACGGACTTAGCAAAGACGCAAAATGACACAACTTGATACAAAGAAACTTCCGACACGCACAAAAGAGCTGGCTGATGATATTCAGTCGCGCTTTGGAGATAATTTTCTGCAAATGACGGAAGCCTGCAACCTGCTGGCGGATAAGTATAGCGGCAAACCAGTGGGCAAGGAAACGCTGCGCCAGTTCTATAATGATGCGCAAACTCGCCCAGGCGACCGCACGCTTTCAGAGCGAGTAGTTTTCCTGCTGTATAAAGCCTATGGTCTGGAACCCGGTTTTGCCACCAACCTGATTTACAATATGGACGAGGACAAGGCTAAAATCAGCCAGCACGCCAAGTTCTGCAAGCAATACATAACCGATCTGGCTTTGGCAAAAGGCATCTATCGTGTTGATTTGGGGCGCAATGCAGGCATTGACGAAACCACGATCAGTCGCCTGTTTAATGACAAAAAGCCGCAGGGCTTGCAGATGAAGCAGCTGGAAAAGCTCCGCAGTTATTACAAGTATAATTTTTCGCCGAGGTTTCAGGCTTTCCTTTCCCAAAAAGGCAGTTCCGATGGAGTGCCGATCGTTGGCTACTTCTCGCTCAAGAATGGTCAGGTGCTTCTTTATGCTGAGGAAGATAGAAAGAGCATTGAGGCGCCAGCGGGCATTGATGAGAAAAGATCTTGAGTGTGCGCGGCTTTGCGCGGCGATTTCTCGCGCGCGGAGGTCGATTTCGCTTGACGTATTTTAGCATACCTGCAATGTTACAAGTAGCTAACAAAGCTACTATGTAAATGATATGAAGCTACCACAACCACCAAAAGACCAAGAGGCTAACTATGACGAGAGGGAAACACGCATTTTCCGATGAGGATGATTGCGCCGATGCACCACTGCATTTCGGCAAATTAGAAATAAGAGGTCAGCACGTTATTGCTGACGATGAAATTCTGCACGAGTTGAACGGACAACGGCAGCGTTTCAGCGAAGAACCAGAAGGAGGCTCTTATGCCGCAACTTTGGTTTAATGCTTGGGAAAAAACTACGAAGCATCCAGTTACCGGCAAGCCCAGCCGTGAGGTTAGAATCGAAAGCGAGGCTTGCGCTTCCTATGACGATGCCATGCAGGAGCTGGATGATTACGCTCATGGCTGGCGCAGGCATGGCTTTCAATACTTTGGCGCTTACTGCCACGAGATAGATGCCACCAGCAAAACCGTGACCATCACCTTCCATGATGACCTGATGGACGAGCTCGACAGCTGGAACGAAGAACGCGAGCGCGATGCGAGGGAATACCGCTCCGCCGCCACATTATCAGCACATCAATTATGCAATGTTGGGAGGTCTGGATGGTAACCGGCCGTATAAACACACTTTGTCACCTCGCCCGCGGCTGGCCGACATTTACCCATTATCCACCGTCCTTGATTGCCCAGAGTGTGGCGGTGAGATGGTTCTGCGCGAAAGCCATAAATACAATCGTCCGTTTTATGGCTGCATCAACTTCCCCGCCTGTCGCGCTACACACGGAGCGCATCCTGATGGAAAGCCGCTAGGCATTCCCGCGGATGCAGAAACAAAGCGGTGGCGGATTGCGGCACATAATGCGCTCGATCCGCTGTGGGGGCGTGACGAGGAAAACTTACACGCGCAGATCCGCAAGCGATATCGAAACGCTGTTTATTCGTGGCTTGCGGAACGACTTGGCATCGAGAATATCGGGCGAACACTGTCATATCGGCTTGTTCCGGGATTGAACGTTGCCAGCAGGTAATCGCTGTTTGCAAGGCGCAAACAGGCAGAACATTTTGGCTTGGCACAACGAAAGGATGCCCAAACCGAAAAGAAAGGCATAGAGGCCGCCGCGCTATGCCCACTACTAAACCAATCGTCATCAGGTCATCGAGCCTGCCTTCATACGCTGATTGTGCCTTCGTCGCACGGGGGCAAAGCTGCTTTGGGAAGAATTGGCTGCGCAGGGCTACACGTTTAGGGAAACATCACAAGGAATTGGCGCTGCTCTAGGCACAAGCACCCATGAAGCCGCCAACTTCTCGCTGTCGCAAAAAATCAAAGACGGTTCACTCGGCAATGCTTCCGAAGCTATGGATATGGCGTTTGAAACCTTCCACACGATTCAAAACATGGAAGGCATTGTTTATGATTCCACCACGCCGACCTATGACCGCGCCGAGCTACAGCTCAAAACGCTGGTGAATATTTATCGCCTGAAAGTTGCCCCAGGCATTCAGCCTGTAGAAGTAGAAATCAGGCTGGAAGCCGATATTGGCGATGGCTACATCCTGTCAGGAAAATTCGATGTTCGTGAATTGGTTACTATCCGTGACCTGAAAACTGGCGCAGCAAGTCGCGCCCACATCTCGCAATACGGCGCATACGGAATGCTGTGTATGGCACATGGCCGCACGGTTGAAAGCATCATTGAAGATTATCTGCCGCGCGCGAGCCAGAACCAGAAACTTATCATTACGACGTGGATCGGCGATGAACGCTGCGCGCGGAATTCTGAAAAGTCTGAAACGTGATGTGGCGGAATACCGAGAAACAGGTGACCCCACGTCATTTATCGCCAACCCGCAGTCAATGCTTTGTTCTGACCGATTTTGCCCAGTGTGGGGAACAGAGTTTTGCCGCGAACATAAAAACAAAGGAGAGTAAAAATGGAAAAGAACCTAACGATTTTCGACCTACTGAATAAACCAGCAACGAAGAAGGCGCTGGAAAAAGTAGTGCCTGAATATACATGACGCCCGACAGGATGCTGAATCTGGCAGTGAACTGCCCTCGATAAAAGCCCTGATTTGAAGCATTGTGAACCTGAAACAGTGCTCGGTGCATTTATGGCAGCAGCATCACTTGGTTTGGAGCCGAACACGCCGCTCCAGCAGGCTTTCCTTATTCCGCGCAAGCGCAACTTCAAAGACAAGGAAACGAACACTTGGAAAACAAAAATGGAATGCACATTCCAGATTGGCAACCGAGGATTTCTCTATCTGTCCTATCAATCGCCAAGCATTTTTGCGATAACCACGAACGTCATCTACCGCGGTGAATCCTTTAAGTATGACAGTGGGCAAGCGTTTTTGACGCATGAACCGTCGCTAGAGCGTGAAACTGACGATGCAGATTTCGACAATATCATTGCCTCATATTGCGTGGTGATGTTCACGGAAAATCCGAATGTCAAAAATTCCGATTGTCGCCGCGCGGTGACCTGATTAAAATTCGGGAAAGCTCCGATACCTACCGCTATTTGCGTGATGCTATTGCAGCCGCTGGCAATGATGCAAAGGAAAGCTCAAGGCTGAAAAGCTTTGCCGATACCGCATGTGGTGAAGTGGGCAAAGCCGATGTGCATGAAGTCATCCATCAAGCAAGCCTGCAAGCAGTTGCCGCTTACCACGCAGATGAAACGTGCCGCCCAGCTGGATGATTTTTCAGAAATCGGCAAGCTCGATCTGCGCAGCATTGCCTTCATCAAAGATAGTGCCGAGTTGGATGCGGTGGTTTCCGCCACAGCATTGCCTGCGCCCAGCGAAAGCGAAAAGCCGCTGCCCAGCATTAACCTGAATGACAAAAAGCAACCGCAGCCGATCGCTGCAAAGAATTCTGCGCCAAAGCCTAATCAAACGATGGATGGCCCACCGCCAGGACACCCCGCATCTTTTAACCAACACGACACAGGAGGATTTTAACTATGACTATCACCGTAAACATAAACAATTTCAGAAAAATAAAGGAAGCCAGCTTTTCCATTGCGCCAGTGGCGCTATTGGTGGGCGAAAATGAAAATGGCAAATCCAGCATTGCGCAGGCAGTAGCACTTGCGGCTGCACAGCAACCATTGCCACGCCATATTGCCAAGAAAGATGCCAAAATGCTGGTGCATGATGGCGCCAAGAGCGGCAAAGTTGAGCTGGGGCGTGATGACGTTGCCACTGCACTTTCGGCCGCTTGCAGAATGCAAGATTAACGGACAGGGCAAACCAGTTCAGGCATCCGAGTTTGCTGTTGGGCTTAAAAGCATTTTCAGTTTGAGCAATACCGAGAAGGTTGCCTATTTTATCAGCCTGCTCAAAGCCAACCCCACGCTTGATGACCTCAAGGTGAAATTGCCAAAAAGCCTTGACCACCAGTTGCCAGATATTTGGAAACAGATTCAGGAATCTGGCTGATGAAGCTCACGCCGGCAAAATCTGATGAAGCAGATCTGACAGGGCAATGGAAAAAACGCAACAGGCGAAACAAAGTGGAATGTATCATCTGCCGGCAACTGGCGACCTGCCACTTGGGAAATGGATTTGAACGTGCCGAGCGCACTGACCTTTGAGGTTGCTTATGCCGAAGCAAAAAGGAGCTGGAAGATTCGCTGAAAGTTCAAGGTGCAGCGGCATTTGACCGCACTCAGGCAAAGGCTTGTGGATAGGGTTGCCAGAATACGAAAAGCGGCTTTCTGATGCAAAAGCAGAGTTGCAAACGGCAGAAACCAAGTATGCAGACCTAACGAAAGACCTGAATGCGCTTGGTTATAGTGGTGATGAGCCGCTTGTTTGCCCTGATTGCGGTTCACAGCCATGCTTAATCAGGAGCGAAAAATTGACCCAAGCAGAAACGGTCGATGAGCGCATCAAGGAAAGATATTTGGAGCTTGGCGCAGAGCTGAAACTCAAATAGTCGAAGCAACCCGCCTGCGTGATGAAGTCACACTGGCGTAGCACCAGCTCACAGAGGTTGAGAAAGCAAAAGAAAAATTGGAAAGTCTCGCACGGGAGGTGCGATTGTGGACGTGGAAGCCATGCGCACCGCCTACGCCAAAGCCGAACGCAGGCTGGATGATTTCAATTCCTTCCATAAATCCCAGCAGCTTTATGAGCGCATCCTGACCCAAAAGGAGCTGGTTGCAGCGCTTGGTCAAAGCGGCGTTCGCAAGATAAAGCTCGACCAGCAGATAACAAAATTCTGTGAAGAGGTGCTGAAACCTTTGAGCGTGGCTTATGGCTGCGAGCATATCTGGCTGGATAATGATTTGGAAATCTGGCGTGGGCAAAGGCACTACAGCTTACTTTCCCGATCAGCTCGCTATGCGGTGCGCATTGTTCTGCAGGCAGCAATCGCAATGGCTGACCGCTCTGAATTGCTGGTGATTGATGACATTGACGAAATCAATGACCGCCGCAACCGTGCCGGAATGATGGCGATGGTTACCTCCACAGGCATCCCTGCGCTGGTGTGTATGGCAAAACGTCCAGAGGAAAATGCACCTGACTTGTCCGCGCGCGGCACTGGTCAGACTTATTCAGTCATCGAAGGCGTGGTGCAGCCGTTCAATCCACCAGCTGCGCAGGAGGCGCTAAGAGCATGACCGATTTAACGAGGAAAATCCTTGAGAGTTCAACAAAGGAGCTGCGGGCTCTCAAGGAAGAGCATGAAGGCACGTTAGCGGCAGTGGTCATCGACCAAGAAATCCGACTGCGTGACCACACGGACAGCCTTGGCAAGCTGAACCGAGATTACATCAACCGAAAGGAATTATAGGAGCATAGGCACAAATGGAAAACACACCACAACCAACCAGTTACAGAAATGCAAACTCACCAAAACCATTATTGATAACGCTCAACCTGCTGGTCATCGTTACCATATTCATGATGCAGAAGTTCCAGGCTTCTCATTGAAAGTAGAGCCGAGCGGTTCCAAAATTTACGTTTTGGATTATCGTAGTGGTGGCGGTGGCAGGCGAGCGCCGAAGAAGCGTATTAAAATAGGCAAGCACGGTGTTTTTACACTTGAACAGGCGCGAACAAAGGCAAAAGAATATCTTGCCAAAATCGTACTTGGCGATGACCCAGCAGAAAATCGTGACGTAGAGCGCGGCAAAAACTTATTCAAACATATTAGCGAACGTTATCTCAAGGAGTACATCGCGCATCACAACAAACCATCAACGGTAAGAGGAAAGCGGCACGTTCTTAATGGAGCTATACTACCGCACTTTAGGAATATGTGTGTTGAGGATATTACGCGCAAAGATGTGCAAGAGTGTATGGCAAACTTCACAAAACACCCTGATTAATGCCAACGTTCACTTGCCTGTCGCTTTCGTACAGATGAGTGTTTATGAAGATTGGGGGCTACGCGCACAAAATAGCAACCCTTGCCTTGGCATTAAACGCTACAAAGAAAATAAGCGTGAGCGTTATCTCAATGAAGCAGAATTGCGCCGGCTGGATAGAAACCATTAACGCCGCCGAAGCAGACGGCAGCGAAGAACGCAGTATGATGATTTTTCCGCCTGCTGATTTTCACAGGCGCTCGGCAGGGGAATTGCTCACGGCAAAATGGGAGTACATCAATTATGAAGATGGCGCTAGAGCTTCCAGATTCCAAAACAGGAAAGAAAGGTCAATCTTGCCCCGGAGGCACTGGATGAAATCGCAAAGCTGGAGCGGGTAGTTGGTAATCCGTATTTGTTCCCCAGCTTATTTGTCGGAGTGCAAGAAAAGCTCGGCAGGCATCATTCCCCGCCTAGCATGAAATGTGGGTAGGATTTTAGAAAAGGCGGGCATCAAGGATTTGCGCAAGCATGATCTGCGCCATGCGTTTGCATCATTTGCTATCATGGCAGGGCTTACCTTGGAAGAAATTGGACAGCTTTTAGGGCATCTAACGCCCCAAACCACTAAACGATATTCTCACCTTGTAGATTCTCACCGCAAAAAACTTACCAATGCAGTGGGTACGCAGATCAGCTCGATATTGCAGAAGCAAGACCAGAAGGTCGTAAATCTCACTACCCGAAGAAACAACCAAACCAAAGGAGAAGCATAATGAAAACACAACGTAAAACCACTAGTGCAGCGATGCGAAAAGTTCTTGATGCAGCAGATGCCGCACAGAAGGTTAAGGTCTTGGATACGATTTTGGTATTAGTGCCCCAGCTGCATTTTACTAATTTAGTTTTTGCTCGCAGGTGAAGGCATCCAGGCAAAGGAGGAAGCAAACGAACTCATTAGAAAAAATTAGTGGCCTCGAAGGAATAAATCCAAAACTGCCCACTCAAAAATCCAAATGAGTTGATGAGCCTCGGCAGGTGGCAAGTGAATTAGGCATCACCACGAAGGCATTGGAGAAATGGCGAGTTAATGGTGATGGTCCAGTGTATGTAAAACTAGGCAATGGACCACGAGCTCATGTTCGTTATAAGAGAAAGGTAATTGAAGATTATATTGCATTATTCACGCGCGACCATACCAGTCGGCACACCGCTTAGGTGCAATCTGCCTATGGTGTTCCTAGCCCCCGCTAGACTATGAAACATATATACGTTGTAAGGCTCTACTAGTCGCCAAATGGTAGGCACGGCGGCTAAAAAGCTCTAAAAACGTAACGGACACGATAGAAAACTATAGATTTGGGTGGATTGAAAATTCTCACCTCGGAAAGCATTGAAATAGCTCGTTATCATCTTGATTTCTCGGTCAGCATCTGTATAGATAGTAAACTGTGCCTTAAGGGAAAAATTGTGTATTTTGACCGACTCAAAATCTACTGCCGCGAGGCGTGCTGGTTCGAGTCCGGCCAGGGGCACCACTTCAGAACTAGTATACGCAAAAGCGGTTCAATTCCGTGTGGGACAAAGAGTTGGCTCTGGTTCTAAATTTCCGATACCCAATTTGCTCGGATTTGGATAGAAATTAGGCAATTCAACGAGATGAGCGGTTCTAACAGTGATTCTGCAACTTACAGAAAATGATTTTCAGCAGTGGAAAGTATTAAGGCTTGAGGCCGTCAAACTTAATCCCGAATCATTTGGTGAGTCATTTGAAAATGTGCAGAAACAAGATGAAGCATGGTTTCATGATTCCCTGAAAAGAGGGACAATGTTTGCCTATGAAACAGATGGCGAAATGGTAGGTCTAGTCGGAACATTTCCAATGCAGCCCGGCAATCTTAAACACCGTGCTGTACTATTTGGACTTTATGTAAAGCCAGAATATCGCAGCAAGGGCATTGCCAGCACTTTAGTTGAGCATGTTATAGGGTATGTTAAGCCGACACATGAACAAATCCATCTAACGGTTGCCACAAATAATGAGGCCGCTACTGCACTATATAAAAAGCATGGCTTTATTGTTTATGGTACAGAGCCGGACGCACTGAAAATTGGAAATGACTACTATGACGAATATCTCATGCTAAAGAAATTGTGAGATGCTCTGAATCACCTCAATAAACTCCAAGATCCGGTTTTCGGTTAGTGGTTAAGCAGTCGGGTGGCGATGGCGAAATAGAGTGGGATGCCCAGCGTCACGTTAAAGGGGAAGGTAATGGCAAGGCTCATCGGCACATAAATCGCGGCCTTAGCTTCTGGCAGGGCAAGGCGCATAGCAGCAGGCACTGCGATATAGGAGGCGCTACCGCACAACACCGTGAGCAACGTGCCGGTGCCGACATCAAGGCCGATGAGCCAACTGATGCTAACGCCAATGCTTGCGCCGATGATTGGCATGTAGATGCCAAACAGCGCCAGCGGCCATGTTAAGCTCTTGAGGTGATGCAGGTTCTTGGCCACCAGCAATCCCATATCGAGGAGGAACAGGCAGAGGATGCCTTGGAATGGCGCATCCAAGAAGCCTGATACCTTATCAAAACCCGGCTGGCCAGTAATCCAGCCAATTAGAAATGCTCCGAAAAGCAGCAGTATCGCGCCGTTCGTAAAAATCTCGCGGGAGAGTTTTTTCTCTTCCTTTTTGTGAGTGCGTGTTTCGGGTGCGGTTTTATGTGCGATAAAAAGTCCTGTAAGAATAGCCGGTGCTTCCATCAGCGCGAGGATGGCTACGATATAGCCTGCGTAAGCGATGTCGTTACTTTTAAGAAGGTGGTGGCGGTGGCGAAGGTCACCATACTGATCGAGCCGTAATGCGCGGCAACGGCAGCAGCCGTTGGGCGATCAAGATTCGTGGTTAGTCGCAAGATGCTGTAGGAAAGAAACGGCAGCAGAAGACTCACCGCGAATCCACCACTAATGGCTAATAATATCTGTGGTGTAAATTCTTGCGTATTAGCGATGGCTACGCCGCCTTTCAGACCGATTGCCATCATCAGATAGATGGAAAGATACCGGCTGATGCTATCTGGTACTTCCAGGTCTGATTTTACGAAACCCGCTGCGATGCCAAGGGCAAAGAACAGAATGGCAGGAGAGAGTATGTTTTGGGATATGAGGTACAGGAATTCCATAAAATTCTTTGCTTTTGTGGTTAGTAAGTTAAGATTACGATGGAATTAACCATATTGAAAATTAATAGTTATCATATATAGTATGAGAATAACTCATAGGTAAAGCATGCCATTCCACACCGATACCCTAACGCTAAAGAGCTTTATTTCCATTGCAGAAACAGGCACGTTCAGCCATGCGGCGGAAGTGGTTGGGCGAACACAATCGGCTCTTAGCTTACAAATAAAGAAGCTCGAAGATGGTTTGGGATGCCAACTCTTTGATCGCTCCGGGCGCAAGGTGAAGCTCACCGATCAGGGCGAGATTTTCCTTGGCTACTCCAAGCGCATTATCCAGCTGCAGTGGGAAGCCTATAGTCGCCTGAGGGAGCCGGATATTGAAGGCGAAATACGCCTCGGCACGCCGGAGGATTTTGCCACCCATTATTTACCCGAGGTTCTTTCGTCCTTCCGCGAGCACCATCCGCGTGTGCAGCTTAATGTATCATGCGATCTCACGCTGAACCTAATCGATGGTTTCCGGCGCGGTGATTACGATGTGATACTGGTGAAGCGCGACCCCAAAGCCACCAAGGGGGGCACAAAAGTCTGGCGTGAACCTCTGGTATGGGCAGCTTCCGATCACCACAAGCCGGAGGAACCACTTTCGTTAGTATTATCACCGCAGCCTTGTATATATCGTGCGCGGGCTCTGGTTGCGCTGGATAAAGCAAAAAAGCCGTGGCGCATAGCCTACACCAGCCCCAGCCTTGCCGGTACGATTGCAGCCGTGAAAGCTGGACTCGGCATCACAGTGCTACCAGCCAACATGTTACC
This sequence comes from Alphaproteobacteria bacterium, assembly GCA_016722515.1. Lineage (NCBI taxonomy): Bacteria > Pseudomonadati > Pseudomonadota > Alphaproteobacteria > Alphaproteobacteria bacterium. The sequence goes on along the minus strand of JADKJE010000004.1, from coordinate 189,850 downwards.
CAGTGGTGTTCATCCGATTCGCAAAGAAATCACATTACCGGAACTAGCAGATGCAGAAATCGCGCTGATGAAGCGTGATGATTTATCCAAGGCATCAGAAATGCTGGCTGAGCATATTGTTCACAGCTTAGAAAATGGCACTGTATGACTATTTAGCGACTTCCACCATCACTTCATTGCGGCGGAGGAAAGGCAGCGTCCACGGTGGATTGAAGAAGGCATACGTGGCTTGCGATAGTGGCTCAAGTTTTTTATCCTTGATGAAGGTGTTTAATGCATCCGTCTGTTGTTTGAGGCTATCTTCGCCAGCCATTCCAGAAAACCGTATGACAACGAAACGCTTGCCCGGAATTTTTTCCAACGTTACCGCATCATTATTGGGCTTTGGTAGCGTGTCCATCGTGTATGTGGAGGGCATAACAAAGCGTACTTTCCAACGATTGCCTGCACCAGTTTGTGTAACCGGTGTCGTCATGGCTATTTTCTCGGCGGGTTGCTGAATAACGGGCGCGGTCATCGCTACATTCTGTTTTGGAGCGTTGTTGCCGAAGATATAATCGGCGATGATACGGAAACCCTTATTGATAGCCTCCTTGCGCTCGCCCGATACGTCCGCTTCGGCCACGATCAACGGGCCATAATCGCGGATTTGAATATCGCCTTGCGATTCCACGACGTCATACGTTGCTTGCTCGACTTTACTACTCACCAACGGCCCCCATGCTGCTGCGCCAATAACGGCTAAACCTGCGATCATCCATAACATGCGCTTCCTCATTTCAATCCGCCTTAATGAAAACCAAGATTCTCACGTTATTCCAGTCATGAGCCTTGTATTTATTAAATTCTTCTTTTAAACAATACGCCACAAATGATTTATATGATAGGTAATAAATTGCCTATGCTCGATACGTTTTTTTAAAACAGCCACGTTAAGGGGCTCCCATTGACAATATTCTCCGTTTTGAGCTGTGTGTGGGGGGATTTTCATAGCGAATAACATTCCCAAAAGTTGTACCAAGAGGGTCGAAGTTTCGCTGCGCTGGTGCACCATTTACCTAAAACAAGGATAACTTTAAATAAAAACTTAAATCTTTTGATTTTTAAAAAGCATTAATTTTTATTAATAAGTTGGGTGGTTTATTTAATTGACATTTATGTGACATTTTGTTCATAGTGTGCTTCAGAAATAGCGAGGAGATTGTCTTATGGCATTAACTAATTCAGTAAAATTAATAAAATTATTATTAGAATATGAGGTGTCAACTTTAGAAAAATTTAGAATATTAAGAGATTCGTACCTATTATTGCCAGTAAATTCTTTGATGAGCAGTCAACATTTCCCTTTGCCACCGCAACAATTTATCTCCAGAAGCGATCTCTTAGAAAAGATGAAGGAAATTGTAGGCAAGAAAAATGTTCTGGAGAAAAATATTCAACGCTATGTTAAAAGTTATAGGGATCCTCGCGGAATAGAGCATGAAGGGAAAGCATTATGCGTTTTAATGCCAGGTACTCTTGAGGAGCTATCAACTATCCAGAAATTTTTATACGGAAAAGGATTACATGAAACAGGAAAAATTATTGGCTATGTTCAACAAGGGGGCAATACAGGATTAACCGGTGCGTCTACTCCCAATAACGGGGAAATAGTCATTAGTTTAGAGCGTTTAAATAAAATTACGAATTTAAATACAGCGGAACGCACTATTTACGTTGAAGCGGGTACGACTCTTCAGGAAATACAGAATTTTTTGGATACCGAGAAAACAGATGGCGAATGCCCCATTGCCCATGGCATTGATCAGGTTACCACACTCGGGGGGGCAATTATGACTCGAGGCAGTGGTTCAGAATCAATGAGAAAAAAAGATTCGGCAGAACCTGTACGCGGGTACTGTTTTGTTTTACCCGATGGAACCGTTATTTTCAATGATAGCCAAGTCTATAAGAGAAATTCATTTCCCCATTTTGAACAAATGTGGTACGGATCACAAGGCGTTTATGGAACGTTAGCTGGTTGTGTACTGACCTATCTCCCTAAAATTCAAGAGGAAAGAACGCTTATTATCAGTGCCCCACGGTATGATTTAGAGGCAATTTTAAACGTCATTAACGGTTACTATAAACAATATTTGCAGTCGGTTGAATTGCTGTCAAATACGACACTTTCTATTTTGGAAACTCAATCACCAGATGGTTTTAAAAGTTGTTTTGGTTCGATGGAATCCATACCAAATGATGCCTTGATGCTCAAGTTCTATAATGAATCAACAAGCAAAGAGGTGATTACGGATGTTATCAATAATTTTACAGGTAAGATTATCAAATTAAACCCTCATATAGACATAAAGCCACTTTCTGCTGAGCAACAAAAAGTAGCCTGGAATTTGCGCCGTCACGTTGCCTCTTTTACCAAGCAATATATTGCCGCCAAAGAGGCATTTCTAATTCCTTTAGATATATCAATTCCTTTCCAGGAAGTGAAGCAGGAAAGGGATGATTTTACTCAAAGATTCCGTAACATATTGGAGACATTAAACATTCATTTTGATATATCTGAATTTTGTCATGCGGGGGATAGTGGTGCCCACATCAATGTTATTATATATGGTCAATACACCGATAAAGAAAAAAATCTGCTTGTCTCGCTTGTTAAACAGATTGGTTATAGAATTAATGCCGATTTAAATGGGAGTTGTGGTGCAGAACATGGAGTTGGTCCTGATAACATCAAGTATGTCATGCAATATGAGATTTCTGCTTCAATTCTGCGTACATTGACCTTGTTGCGTATGATGCATGATCCTTTTAATCAATGCTCTGCAGCGGCATCAATTGATAGTGTTAAGTTAGAAGAACTCATTCGAGTTCAGGAAAAAATTATTTCTGATTTGCAGATGGATATGCATGATCCGTTGAATCGAAATATAATGCTTAGTGGGTGCAGCGCAAATGACGCTAATTCTGGGATTGATAGTGAGAGTGCTCTTGATAGTGGTGCTCATAGTGATCAATGGAAGCAAAGACTGTCTGTCATTCTTGGACATTTATCAGGACCAGGTGAACAACCATGGACAAAAAAAGTAAGCAAACAGCCTGCAAATGGGACTGGTTCTGTTCGGCAACAGAGTATCTAGAAAACGAGGCTTGTATCACTTTCCCCTTGCGTCTTTTAGGCATCGCGATAATCTCTATGGATAACAAGGGAAAAAATTATGTCGAGTATTACTGCCGGTTATGCTGTTTTGTTGGGGGTTGTTGAGGGATTGACGGAATTTATACCAGTGTCTTCAACTGGGCATTTAATTCTGGTAACAGATCTGTTAAAATTGAATAATCCTACCAGCCATGTGTTTGAAATAGCCATTCAATTGGGAGCAATCTGTGCCGTTTTATGGGCGTATATGCAAAAAATCTGGCATGTTAGCGTTTCCATTACCAAAGAATCAGCCTCACGAATGTTTGTGCGCAACCTGTTATTGGCCTTTATTCCTTCGGTTGTCTTTGGTTTGATATTTCATGATTTTATTGAAGAAAAATTATTCAATCCTACGGTGGTATCGATAAGTTTAATTATCGGTGGATTGATTATTATTTTTATCGAACGTTTAAAAATGAATCCTCTATTTTATACGGTAGAATCAGTCTCGTGGAAAAAGTCGATGGGAATTGGATTCTGCCAGGTTTTAGCAATGATCCCGGGTACGTCGCGTTCGGGGGCTACGATTATGGGCGCCCTGGTGATGGGGCTGGACCGTAAGGCTGCGACCGAGTTCTCTTTCTTTTTAGCGGTTCCTACGATGCTGGCGGCAACCACACTTGATATGTATAAAAGCCGGCACGAGCTTACCGCCGATAGTCTGGAAATGATCGGCATTGGTTTCGTAACGGCTTTTATAGCGGCGCTTTTTGTCGTTAAAGCGTTAATCCGTTTTGTCAGTACCCGGGGGTTTACACCATTTGCGTATTATCGGATTGTGCTTGGCCTGTTGATGCTTGGATTGATTTACGGGAAAACGCTGTTTTAAATTCAGACAGCACCACTCCCTTAAACAGGATCACGCTCACTAGGAAAGTGATCCCTCCAATACCGCAAAGGGTAACCAGCCCGACTTCCTTGGGAATCGTCATGTGCAGGCGCAGGTGAAAGAGTGCCATATTGGTAAGAATAAGCGATGCGACCATCAAGCCGGTAGAAAAGATAATTCGCAACGTTCTGGTTTTAAGCTGCTGGTCAAACACCAGGAAATTACGTTTATGCAGTTTCCAGGCAAGCATACCGGCATTGCACCAGGCTGAAATACTGGTTGCCAAGGCAATTCCTACATGTTTTAAAAAGGGTGTCAGCATAAGGTTGAAAACAATATTCAGCACAATGCAGATACATGCAATTTTGATGGGGCTAGAGGTGTCGTCGCGGGCAAAGAATCCAGGGGTCAATACTTTAACCATGACCATTGCTGGTAAGCCAACAGCAAAAGCAATTAATGCATGGGAGGTGTTGATGGTATCCATATGGGTAAAGGCACCGCGTTCATAAATGCCACCAATGATCCAATCGGAAATCACAAACAAGGCCGCTGCCGCTGGTAATGTTAAAAGTATGGCTAATTCGAGGCTGCGGTTTTGGATATCCTGGGTGTTTTGATGATCACCCAGGCGGATCGATTGTGCCAGCATCGGCAAAAGAGCTGTACCGACTGCCGTACCGATAATGGCCAAGGGAAATTGATGCAACCTATCGGCATAATATAAAAAGGAAACAGCGCTGGGAATGAGTGTGGCGATCAACTGATCCACGGTCACATTGATTTGTCCAACGCCAGAGCCAATAATACCAGGTATCATCCGTTTGAGCAGAAGTGAAACCTCTGGCGTGATATGTGGCCAGCGAATTTTCAGTGAAAAATTAGCCTTTTTCATGCACCAAAATAAATATGCAAACTGTACGAGTCCCGCCACAAAAATACCAATAGCCAGCGCATGGGCTGCCGTAGGAGTGAAGGGAGTGAGCACAATAATGGCAATCACCATGCACACATTAAGCAATACCGGCGCAAACGCTCCAGCTGTAAAGCGGTGCAGGCTGTTAAGAATGCCCGTAAGCAACGCTACCAGCGAGATAAACATCAGGTAAGGGAAGGTGATCCTGGTCAGCACAATGGCCAGTTCAAAGGTTTGCGGGTGCTTCATAAACCCAGGTGCCATTACCACCATAAACCAGGGCATGATCAGTTCAATAGCCAGGGTAAAAATAAGCAACACACCTAACATAAATGAAAAAATACTTTCAGCTACTTGCTGTGCCCGTTCCTTGCCGTTTCCCACCAGTTCTTTAGAAAAAAGCGGGATAAAGGCGGCATTAAATGCCCCTTCGGCAAACAGCCTCCTAAACAGGTTCGGCAGGCGGAAGGCAACCACATAGGCATCGGCTAAAAAACCGGTACCCAGGATAGCGGCCACAAACATATCACGGATAAAGCCGGCTATACGCGAAAGTAACGTGAGGCCGCCTACAGTGGTTGCATGTTTAATAATACTCATCGAGATTCCTCTTCAGATAGCACGTTATTTTAAGCCATTGAGAATAGATCCGGTAAGCCATAAAGTCGAGAAAAATTCGCGGCAAGCCAAGGCTAGGCCCCCCCCAAGCCCCTAAAATACGGGCTATAAGCATTATCATAAAAGATGTTTTAAAAAAGGCTTGATAAATGCAAGCGGTATGCTAGAATGGCCAGCCGTTTACGTCATACGCACCCGTAGCTCAATTGGATAGAGCACTTGACTACGGATCAAGAGGTTAGGAGTTCGAATCTCTTCGGGTGCGCCAACTACATCAAAGGGTTAGTTGGGTTTGCTGTGGATATTGATGCTTAGGTGTCATTTTACTAGGCTTGTTGTATATGATTGCATTGCGCTAGTTTTGGACCTTTATTGTTGGGCTCTCCTACGGCTTTCTCCACAATAAAGGCCGAGAATCACGACATATAAATGATTATAAATCAATACATTGTTTATTGCGCGCCGTACTTGGAAGGGGAGAGCGATGAGCTTTAACTCAATGCCATCTCGGCTTTCTCTAGCCTCCCAATCTGCCGTGCTTCCTTTAGTGCTGCTTTATATTCTGGATCGCTATTGATCATCATCAGCAAGGAATCGCTTCCGCTACCAGTGTTGCCGCGGTAGGAAAAATCCTTAGCTTCATCTAAGAGCGCTCCATATTGGGTAAGGGTTGTGATTATTTTTTGACGATCGGGGCTTTCCTCGTCTAGCAACTCATATAATTTGACATGAGGTTTGTGTACTGCGCGGCGAATAGCATGAGAGCGCTGTTCACCCAGGGGGGCTTCATCAAACCATAGGGTCTGGATGTACTGGTTTTTAGTAAGGTCTTCTATGAGTCCATTGAAAGCAGCGTTTGGCATTTTTACACGAGGGGAGTTGTTGCCTATCAGATTACCTCTAACATCAATTTCGCATAAATTGGTTTTAACCAGTGCTGAAAAACCATCCGCGTAGATTTGATTATTAGCCAGGTTCAGACTTTTTAATGTATGGTTATTCATGAGGTCTGGTGCCAGTTTGAGTTTCACAAACCCTGATTGAATACCGTTTCCTGCCAGGCTAAGATTCCGTAATGATGTATTTGCAGGTAACTTAGTGCTTAAATGGGTATATTCATACCCACGCATACCTAGAGACGTATTATCCAGATTAACGCTGACTGAAGAGTCTAAACTATCGCACAAGTGCTGAAATTTCACATCCAGTGGATTATTAGAAAGATCCGTTAAATCCTGGCTTATCATTTTGCTCATAAGTATTCCTTGGTAATTTGACTGTTTATGTTAATGGTATTTTAGCATTGTTGTGTAATAATTCAATAGTTAATTCTACGTTGCACTATTTTGTAAAAGGACGTAGTCGTATGCCTCTCCCTTCCTCAACACACAACGACAATGCTTTGAAGATGGTGATCCTGGTTGGATCAAAAATGCCTTCAGATCATATCAAAAGCCTAAAAGCGGCTTGTAAGCAGCTCCCAGATGGGAGTTATACCATAATTGGTAATGGACAAGACGATATTAGTGATAAGGAAGTTAAAGCACTAGAAGGAAAAATTGGTCCGCAGACCCAAATTCATATTTTGGCACACGGTTCTGTTAATGATAAAGGAGAGCATGCTTGTCTTCTGATGAGAAAGAAACAACCAACAAAGGAGATTTTTGAAAAAATTTCTGCTCTATCTCCCAGCCCTTCCCCTGAGCAGCCATCTGGATCTCAACTTAATCGCACGCAGGTTCATCTATGGAGTTGTTACGGAGGAGCTGCTGCAAAGTCTGTGGATGTGCTCAAGAATGCCGTTCTTGTCACGCATGCCAGAAGGGATACTATTTCTGTCGTATTGGTAAGCGTGGATGGAATGATCGGATATATTAACAGGAAGAAAGATGCAGTGCCTCTATTGACGGAATTCTATCACAATGCAACCATTGCTCCCGAAACGCAGACATTAGTGCTAAGAGACCCTGCAATAACCATTAACTGCTATCCTCCTTCAACTCCTATTGTATCGAAAGAGGCCGCCGCTAAGCATTTATCAAATCTACGAGATGACTTGATTGTAGCCTACTCGAATTCTTTACAGGAATCATCACCGGACGTCAATATTAAGGATGAAATAGCTAATATCCAACGTATAAACCTTTCCGATACCGTTCTTCAAAAATATATAGAAGGATCAAATTACAGTAATTTGATGGCAAGAATGAGTTCTCCCGATTTTACCGACAAGACTAGTTTAAAAGATTATGAATCATTGCTACCTTACTTTAATAGCAAAGGTAATTTTGTATTATGTAAGACTCTACTTGAGCACGGTGCGGATCCGAATGTTCGATCAGAAGATGGTATGCCTCTATTACATCAAGCTATCCATGATGAGAGACAAATGAATCTCTTGCTACTTCATGGAGCAGACCCATCTGTTACTATGAATGGTCTAACCGCTTATGATATGGCTAAGCAAGAAGATAGTCGAGCATGCTCTGCTATTTTAGAGAGATTCAAGGAAAATAAAGTGTATTGGGCAGCAGAGAATAAAATTGAAATTGATATATCTCAGCATTTAGCTACAAATACGAATCTTAATGCACGTTATGGAGAGGAGCAGAAAACGTTACTCCATTTGTATGCAGAACAAGGAAATGTAAAGAATATAGAGGTGCTTTTAGAAAGGGGAGCGGATGCTGGAATACAAGACGGCGAAGGGAAGGCAGCCCTTCATTTAGCCGCCGAAAGCGGTCATCTTGGGGCTGTACAATTATTAGTAGAGGGTAGAGATGTAAACCAGATTGATGGACAAGGTTTATCGCCTTTATATTTTGCGGCAAGCAATGGTCATAAGGATATAGTAAGATATCTAATCGTTGAAGGAGCAGACATGAGGAGCGGATTTGAAGAACAAAACCTTATGCACTTATCTGTAAGAAATAATTTACCATATAGTTTCAGTTGTTGTTTAAAGGAAGGGTCGTTTATTGATGAGCGTGATTATTACGGTCAAACACCCTTACATATTGCTGTTGAGGAAGGAAATTTAAAGTGCATACAATATTCTGCATCAAAGGGAGAAAATTTGGATATGACCGATAGTGATGGACGTACACTACTTCATACCGCCGTAATTTGTTCTAAAGAACATATAGCAAAGTATTTAATAAAAAAGGCGAAACTTGATGTAAATTCTAAAGACAATAATAACAATACTCCATTGCATTATGCAGTTGTTTATAATAATGATTATATAATGCGTAATTTGATGGATCATCCACAAATAAACCTCAATGTCAAAGACGAGCTTGGGAATACACCATTACATATCGCTGTCAGTTACGGCAACACAGAATTAGTTACCAAATTACTGGAAAAAGGTGCAGATCCAACCCTCACCAATAACGATAATAAGACTCCAATGAGCCTAGCTGAAGCCTTAAAGCAGAAATCTCTGGTAGAAGTGCTGAAAAACTCTTCAGCATCACACTTGCAACATAATGCACTTAGTCTTGATTTTGAGGGTCTTGATTTGATATCAGGCTATGAAGTAGAACCTCCCGCAAAAGCAAGCATAGAACCAACCAACCGCCTTAAACCTATAAAAAAGTTGCCTTTTACAGAGCAAACTAAGAATAAAGATAAACCTATCGGGCGTTAATCATTATTCTACGGTCTGTTCTAAAATGAAGTGCAACACCTTATGATGTTTGCTGTCAAAACAGATAATCAAAAAGATGTTGCGTATGAAAAGATATAACCATTTAAGTTATGATGAAAGAGTAACGATATCTCAGCTGAAGCAATCGGCCATCCAGTGTGCACCGTTTATCGGGAGCTAAAGAGCAATGAGTCTCCGCTGGCTCAGTATACGAAAAGAAAAAATCTGGAAGTTTAAAAAAACTTTAATTCAATAATCATCTATAGTACAAATTTTAATTGAAAACAGGCCCAGGACAACACACATGGATCAATATTATCAAAATGCGATTGAAGAAGCTCTTAAATCAAATAATATGCAGGAATTTAGAGGAATATTATTAAGTCAACGTCCGAAATTTATTAGCAAGGAAGCGGATTATTATCATGATAAAAGCATCCTGAATTTAGTCATGGAATATAGGAATGATGATGCGCTTAGGTTACTACTTGATATGGGCGTCTCAGCAGATAACAAAGGGCTATGCATTTTATCGTTAGCAGCCGAATTTGCCTCAGGTGAGACCATTAAAAAGCTGATAGAAACAAATCCCGTTCAATTAAAGAACGGTACATGGTATATTTCGCCAATGGCAAGCGCTATTGTAAAATCGAATGTTTCAGCAGCAACCGTTTTGCTGGATGAAATGACAAAGGAAAAAAAGCCAAAACTTCCTCCCCAACAAATTTTGGATCTTAAGTATGCGTTCATACGAAAATGTATCAGGGAGAAGGAGCCTGATAAACTTTCACAGGCCATTTCAGCTTTTCCTGAAGCGCTTCACGAGGAAAAGGATGTTTCTAACTCTGACAACACAAGCCTATTGGATGTTGCTTGCACAGAAAAATCTGAGGATGCACTAATCCAGCTTATCCAAGCAGGGCAAAAGTTCAATAACGACTCAGCAAGCTTGCCACTTATGTATAGGGCGGCGGAGTTCGCAGGCTATGGAGCTATGAAGCTTGTTATAGGGCTTGGTGGAGATATGAATGCCCAAGTGGGCGAAAGCAAAGAAACAGCGCTCGAAATTTCACTGCAACATAATAATTTTCCTGCGGCAATCGCACTTTTAGAGCATGGCGCAGAACGCTCCCACCGAGTAGATCAATATGCGCAACGATTATGCTTTGAAGCCATTAAAATGCCAAATAATGAGGTGCTTAAGACGTTGATCGATGCATATCCACACATCATTCATAAGGTTGGACCGGCGGCACGTACAAAAAGCCTTATCCTGAAGGCATGTAAAGTTAAAAATGATGCGGCCATTCGTATCCTACTCAATGAGGGAGAAACATTCCATATTAAGCCAAAAAAAAAGCATCATCATGAAAAAACGCCGCTGCAATATGCTGTTACATTTGCATCAAGGGATACGATTGAACTATTTATCCATAAGGGAGCTGTTTTTAAAAATATGGATACCCCCAAAAGATCACTTGTTTCTTATGCATTGCGCGCGAAAAATCTTGAAGTTGTGACATTACTCTTAAAAAAAGGGGCCACTATCAATCTAAAGCAACTATCGGTTTACAATCAAGCAATGGGATTAGATTTTATCTATAAAAAAGACTACGAAAAGCTTGAAACCTTATTATCAAATAATCCAGGCATTTTCAAACATGACCGTGGTGGCTGGCAATCTAACCGCAATCGATTTCTGTATTGTGCAATCCAGAATAAGGATGAAAAGGCATTACGAATACTCGTAGAGTATGGAGCAAATGTTGAAGAAAACATAGAATACATTCTTCCCTGCAGATTACCCTTTCAAGCAACGAGTGATAGTATATTTTTATTAATAGCCCCTTTTGCCAGTGCAAAGATGATCGAGTATCTTATTTCAAAAGGAGCCATTATAAGTGCATTTACTCAGATATTCACTGATGCACCTTATTTTCCCATAGAGATAACCAGTTTACCTCTTTATCGTGCACTTCAAAATGGAAACTTCGACGCAGCAGAGTTGTTGATGAAGCATGATGACAGGATCAAACATTTGAGAGATTTTGGAGGAAAACTTGGCAGTACATCATTAATGGAACGCATTTTAAGTTTGAATTTTCCATACGAGGATAAGGCAGGAATCATTTCATATATCGAGTCTCAAACCTCTCTCAAGAAAATTATACATTTAAACGATGGGCAATTTGATGGTTTGGCGAACCGCTTCATCCATTCATTTCAGTCTAATCATCATATAGGCTCAACCATCAAATGGCTTCACAAAATGGGAGCTAATATTGAACATAATTATGGATATAACGATATTAAAAGTTGTAATCCAGCGTATTATGGAAATATTCCCAATACACCACTGCGTCATGCCTTCCTAACGTGTAATTTCGAGGCCTTCTGTGCGTTAAAGGAACTAGGTGCTACTATAGACACTGCGTTCCTTCGTCGGCTAGCACCCTCAGCGCGTCTCAATGGCATTGACTGCCATAATTTTTTTGCGAAGTATGTGGCAAGCGATTTCGTAAACTCTCTTGATTATGAAGCACTAGAACTCGCTATTTTTCAAAGAGATCGCGAAGAATGTAACAAACTGATTCGAGGCGGCGCACGTATTGATTATCGCGACGGTAACGGGAACACTCTGTTGCATCGTGTGATAAAGCAAAATAGTAGTGTTAGCGATATGGACGCTATTCTTGATTTAATTCTTGAATTAGGTGCAGATATCAATAAACAGTCGAATGCTGGAAACTCAGCCTTGCATTTGGCTATATGCTTCGGCACCCCAAAACTTGTGACTTTCCTACTCCTAAGAAGGGCCGCTGTTAACATTAAGAATAATAAAGGTAATACCCCACTGCATTTGGCTGTGTTGAAAAACAGCATACCTAAAATCGACACGCTCTTTCAAAACGGAGCAGATGTTAGGATACCAAATAACAAAAGAAGAACTCCGCTTGTTCTTGCCTACAGCAAACACAATCCGAAAGAGAAGGCAAAAAAATACCTTGAAAATTTAATCAATGATGCCAACCATTGTGATAAACGGGGCCAAAATAAACTCCATCATTTAGTTGTAGATAATGAAAGTCTTGAGTGTGTCCGCGAATGGATTAAAAAAGGACTGGATATTTCAAAACGAGATCAATTCGGATATACACCACTTCATCTTGCTGTCTTACACCAAAGAGAAAAAGTCGCTGGGGAGCTGCTTAAACATAATGCCTCTTGCGATGCTAAAGATGTATGTGGTGCCACAGCTTTGCACCATGCTGCAATATTAGGCAATGTTAAGCTTGTTAATCTGCTAATGGATCACGGATCTTTTATTAATGCTACTGATGAATCTGGCTTTACGCCACTCGATTATGCTATCAGAGGTGGAGACGCTGAGAAGTGCATCGCAGTTGAAAAAATCCTTCTAGAAAGAGGAGGTGTTTACGGCAATGAGGAGGCGATTAAAGATAAGCTCTTGGAAATGCAACGAGCGAATGATGAAAAATACGCTCCACTCCGGGATCAATATGCTATGGATTCGATGGTCTGTAATTTCATGAATCTCAATTTCTACCATTCGGAAGTCCCACATATCAAACGTAGTTCGACTTTGGATGTTATCAATCACCTACTGGGCACTCATTTTAACCGCGAGGATCTTGAAAATATAAAACATATCCGTGAAGAGATAATCGATTCCATCAAGGTCAAATATGCTCACATTGAAGACGATCTCGAAAAATGTCATGCCTTTATTAAGGAAGCCACCAGCAGCAATGGCTTGAATCGTTTCATTGTTGCGCAACGGATAAAATATTTTGAAAAAAAAGCGTTATCTACCCACAAAACCGAGGTCTTTAAAATGCCGCCGATCGAGCCTGGAAAAAGTCCTTCCCAGCAGGAATTAGCTTACCCAAGGTTGAGGTAGCATACCGTATCCTAAAAGCAGCAGTTAGACCACAGTGAGAGAGTCTGAAGTGTTGAATATGCGCATTATTATTCCATTCTTTGTCGATGGCGTACCCCTCCATTTTATAGCAGACAAAGGCTACGATTCCGAAGCAATCCGAGCGCAAGCCAAAGAGGCGGGGATGAATCCTATTATTCCACGAAAATCCAATAGCAAAAAGCCAAACCCAGAGTTTGACTCGTATCTATACAAGCTCCGCCATTTAGTAGAAAATCTTTTTGCCAGACTGAAACACTTTAGAAGCATTGCAACACGATTTGAAAAATTGGCTCGAGATTTCAAAGCTATGCTCTTTCTAGCCTGTACATTCATTTGGATATCAAATTGAGGACACGCCCTAGTAAATTTAAATTTTATCGTGTCGTAATTGGTTATAATATTGTTAATAAATATAATATATGCTTTTGTGTGTAGCTGTTTGTTATTTTTTTTATTAATTACTTATGAAAAAAACAGTATTTGAATCAGTAAATGAACTAAACACTGAGAAAGCTCCTGAGTCTGCAAAGGGGGTACTTAGTTATTTTTCTTTCGTATCGAGTCTATTTAGACGTGCAGAGGTTAAGCCAGATATAGTGCCATTTGATTTTGCTTCCCATTTAGATACAAGTTTTAAGGAGCAATTATCTGCATTAGACCCAAAGTCAAATAAACGGCTGCTTCATATATTAAATAATGGGTTTGAAAAAGATACATATCAACGGGTTGACGAGGTATTAACCAAACGTATCGGCGACAATCTAGATCGGTTCCTAGCTCAGAACCCTGATGGAAATATAAAAGCATATTTGATGGAATCAATTCAAAATGCAGCTCTTTCATTATGTTGGGCAGAAGCCATAGGCGGAAACCAACCCAACGTGTTGCACCATGCATTTCAAGTAATAAAAAGAAATGAGGGGTTTGATGGACCACTTAAGGAATTAAATAGGTTACTGTCATTATCACCAAGTGATCCGCAAATGGATCGCATTGTGAATGTGTGTGAATCACTAGATCGAATGGCACAAAGATCACCTAATCTTATTAAAAAAGCTATTCAGACCTACCCATTTCTTAAAGATATACATACTGAAATGAAGTCAGCAACCATGGATCTGGATTCTGAGATTGAGTCTTCAGCCAAAATGGAAAAATTAAAACATTATCGATATTCTGAACCCAAATTAGGTGGAGCACAATTAGGGCTTGTTGTTAAAAGAAAAAAACAGTCCCATGATTTGCCTGATCTTCCTAAATATGATTATCAATGGATGCTAAAACGCCAAGAACCTGTATTGAGTGTTTTTGAGAGGGTCGCAACGGCGATTGGAAGAAATGTTTTTGGAAATATGATTCCTAAAACAAGGCTCGTTACCAACGAGAATCATTCTGAAATCTTTATAGCATCACGTTTTATTGCTGACTTTCAAACGTTAGCAGATGCTAATCAAGGCATGAAAAGGTCGAATGAAGACATATATACCCAGACGCCAGGGATAAAAAAATTGATAGCATTTGCTCTGTTGATATCCAATCCAGATTTACATGATGAGAATTTGGGACTAAGTGGTAAAGAGGGAAGCAGAAAGGCGGCTCAAGTTGATATGGGGTCGGCATTTGATTTTAGGGCAGGGTACAGCGCGCATACTTCTGAGATGGCAGACTTAAAAAAAGGGAATCCTGTAAAGCCGATTGATATATTAAGATATCTACAAGAAAGTGACTATAATATTCATTCCCATCTGTTTTTGAATAGAGAATTTGTTGCAGCTCTTGATGATATAGCGGAATCATTCAAAGAAAATTCAAAACCAAGACAATATACTGAAAGGGCCATACGTAGCGCTGTAAAAGAAGCGCAGGATATAATCGGTGATTTTCCAGATAAATCAATTAATAAATTAAATAAAGAAATAAAAAAAGCGCTGCCTGAAGCCACAATTAATAATCTAGATAGTCAATTAATCCAGACATTATCTGAAAGAGCAAAAATGATAGAAACACTTTCTGTTGATATCCAGGTTCAGCTTTGTGTGCTTGAAAACAATGAGCGGTCGCTTCATAAATTGTTGCAATCGCATCCTGAGGCGCTGAATCGGCCGGTTCAATGGTTATCCGAGCAAAACGGTGCTGCTATGCCACCCCCTTCGACAGTTTTAGAATATGCCAGAAGCCATCATTGTTCTAAGTCAATGATCGGCATGATCGAGCATTTTGTTCCAGAAAGCGAATTGCCATTAGTGGGTGAAAGCCATATACCGGTCAATTTAAAAATCGATCCTACCAAAATTCCAAGTTGGTCAGAGAAAACATCGCCTAAGGAAAAAATAAGCAAGGCCGAAGTAAGAAATAAGAATAGTGGGAGACACTTGTAAATCAAATGCCTCTCAGCGCTGATGGGATGGCTCCTTTTTCTCACGATTAGCATGGTGATTAGCTGCTGAGGACGATAGTTCTTGGGGGCTTGTCGTTTTGCCATTTCGCCAATCATTGATATGTTTTAATAATACGTTGGCAAAGGCTCTTTTTTCATATTTGGAGGCATGGTCTGGATTGCTAATTTGGTCATTTAATCGTCGATCATGAATGCCAAGCGAAACCAGAAAACTTGTTTTAACATGACCCATGGCTAATTTATTAATATTTGTGAATCCTTCTACGACCTCAGGGAAGCTTCCATAATAGGTATTAACCAAGCGAATGAAATTTTTCTGCGTTAATCTTTTTACAATTTCCAAGCATACTTGCTTAGAATTGCTATCAGTTGATTGATTCCAAAGATTATCTAAAAATTGCTCAATTCTCCGGTGAAAACAGCTTTCAACCAAATCTATTTGAGAATCTGATAATGTGAAGGTTCGTTCTTTTTCTTTGCTCATGTCAATCCCAGTTTAAAACTATTGTTTATTATAGCAATTTTATAATAAATATCAATCATTTCAATGTGTTATTGTTTTAAACAATCCTTTTCTGAATTCCAAGAAAATCTATGATCCTCTGAGATTCGCTCACTATCTCCTTCAATCTCGCCTTTTTATGCAGTACAATTGCTTAACGCTATCAAGGAGAAAGACGTGACACAAGACATCCATACTCTCAATTCCATTGCGGATAACAACAGGCTTTTGACCATTTCACAGGTGGTGACGGTGATTGCATTGCTTGGGGTGCTTAACTTTGGGTTGTTGCCGGCGCTTCTTTCTGGATTATTGATCTACCACCTGGTTTGTGTGGCCACGCCATTGCTTAGCAGAATTGGGATTGTGCCGGCGATTGGGAAAATGTTGACGCTTGGTGTGATAGCCATTTTGGTGACAACGGCGATCATATTTGGGATAATCGGTGTCTCTTCTTTTTTAAGTGGAGAATCGGGAGGATTTATTGCCATGCTCCAAAAAATGGCCGATGTCGTTGATACCGCTAAAGCCCATTTTCCTGAATGGGCACAGGATTATATGCCCACCAATGTAGTTGATATGCAAATTGCCATCTCCGAATGGTTACGTGAATATGCGTTACAGTTAAGCAAAGTCGGACGAAGCATCGGCGTATCTATTGCTTATATTCTGACTGGACTTGTTATCGGTGGTATGATTGCTTATACTACCCGTCACAAGGCAGTGAAGGCCAAGCCATTGACTCATTTATTGGCACAAAGGGCAAATCTTCTTCATCATTCTTTCGGTCGTATTGTCTTTTCGCAGATAAAAATATCGGCGATTAACACGGCGTTAACGGCACTCTTTTTGGTTGTTATTTTGCCCATTTTTAGCACCGCGCTTCCGTTTACCAAAACGATGATTGCGGTAACCTTTACCGTTGGTCTGCTGCCGGTGATTGGCAATCTTATTTCCAATACGGTGATTGTGCTCATCAGCCTCAGCGCATCACCAGCAACGGCCGTTGGGTCCTTAGCATTCCTGGTTGTGATTCACAAATTAGAATATTTCCTTAATGCCCATATTATCGGTACTAAAATATCGGCCCAGGCGTGGGAACTTCTCCTTGCTATGTTGGTAATGGAAGCGGCATTTGGGGTTCCAGGGATTATTGCGGCTCCTATTTATTATGCTTATCTTAAGGACGAGCTTGCATCACGTAATCTCATTTAGAAATCAAAAATTTGATTGCGATCAAACCTAAATACTAAAATATATGATCTAATTAAACAGGGTGCTTTCGAGTGAATCATGGGGGTTTGTCGACCGCCTTATCTATGAAGGAGAAAAATTCATGAAACAATATCTTATAGCTACGATAATCGTTCTTGCCACAACAGCCGGTTGTGCTGAGCTTAGCAAGGAAGACCGTGCGATGCTTAGTTCTACCAATCAAGCCGCGCAGGATGCCAAAAAGCAATCAGCCCAGGCTGCCATAGAAGCTCATAATGCTGCTGAAGAAGCGCGTATGGCTCGTGCAGATGCGGATAGGGCTGCAGAAGCGGCTCAAAAAGCCAGCGAAAAATCGGACCGTATCTTCCGTCAAGGTCAGAATAAATAAGCTCTAAGTTACTCATACTTCATACGATGATGAGTGTAAATAACAACGCCGCCTCAAACCATTTATGTTTGGGCGGCGTTTTTTTTGTGGCCCCTGTCTTTTGGTGATGTTCGATGATATTGGGATTATTTATTGGGGATGATATAGGGCTTGGGCATTCCTTTTTCCTATGGCTACAGGTATGCCATTGTGCCGAGCTATTGCTTCCTCAACTTGAGGCCAGCTGATGTCTGTATCGCCTTCGAGTTGTTTTACAGCAGCATAAATTGTCGGTGAATTGTTGGCTGAGTGAGGCTTACGATATTCGGCAATTTTATCGCCTTGGGTTTGTGTTGGTGTGACTTGTAAATATAAAGTGCCATTTTCCCATCCCAGCTTATAAGGAGTATCTATGATGGTGATGGGCGTACCTACCTTAACAGCCTTGAATAAGATTTCAATATCTTCTGGATAAAGGCGAATACAGCCATGGCTGGAGCGTTTACCAATACCATTGGGGCGGTTGGTCCCGTGAATAGCAAAACGGTTCCATCCAAGTGAAAGGGCGTATTGACCCATTGGGTTATCCGGTCCAGGTGGAACGATTTCGGGTAAATCAGGATTTTCATCACGGATTGATTGTGGTGGAATCCAGCTAGGGTTACTACGTTTATTGGTAATGGTGGTAACGCCAGTAGGGGTTTGCCAGCCATCGCGGCCGATACCAACTGGAAAAGTCATAACGGTATGGTCATCACTAAAATAGAATAACCTGAGTTCTGATAAATTCAGTACGATACCTTGCCGTTGCTCTGGCAGGATATGGGACGTGGTGAGTGAGAGAATAGTACCTGGTTTGGGAATCCAGGGATCGACTCCTGGATTAGCAACGAGGAGCTCGACGATACCAAGGTCAAAACGCCGGGCAATTGCATAGAGATTATCTTCTTTTTTCACAACGTAATGGTCGACATTGCCAATAACATCGCTTTCAACCGGATAGGTAGACGCATGGCTTGTGCTACCTAAAAACAGGAAATAATTAAAGCAAATAAAAAATAAATATGAGCGTATAACCATATTTCTATTTTATCATTTTATGTAATAACTGGTTTGATTGTAGTCAATTGTGGGTTTAAATAAATGGATTTCAATCAATGGGGCCACACAATTTCAAACAAAATAGAAAAACTCAATTTCATTGGCTTTTTATTAACTTTATTTTATTATACTGTTTAAATGTTGCTATTTAATACAAAATAGCAAAATAATATTGTTATCTGATTTAAAGGAGATGAAAATGCAATTATTAAAATCAAGCTTTTTAAGCAGCGCATGCGGTCTAGCTATGTTATCTTTCGTGGCTACTGCACATGCGGCAAGTATCACAACAGACGCTAACGTTAATATCGTTATTCCAGTATCCATCACTCAAGTAGCCGAAATGGATTTTGGTATCGTGGCTCGACCTAGCGGTGTGACTTCAAGTGTCGTATCACTCGGAACCAATGGTAGCAGGTCAATATCTGGCGGTACTGGAGCACTCGTTAGCGGTGGAACTCCCGCTGCAGCCAGTTATAATGTGTTTGGTACAAATACTTATCTCGTTGATATTAGCGTGAGCAACCTTTCACAACCTGGCACTGGCCTGACACTCAGTAACTTTATCGGTAAATTTAATGCCGGTTCTGATATTAATATTGATGTGGGTGACGGTGGACAGGCTACTTTGACTGCTTTGTCAGAAACCACGGGAGATCTCTTAAAAGTTGGCGCTGACTTGACTGTTGCGAACACCGCAACAGCTGGTGCGCATGTAGGGACTTTCGACCTTATCATTAATTATAACTAAACTGTAGGCCATTTATCAGGGAAAGGTTTTTACCTTCCCCTGATAGCCCTACTGCCAAAAATGCACTGAAATATCAATTCAAATAACGAGAGATGAAAAATGAACATTAAAACAAGACCTATCCTTTCTGCACTATTTTATGGTTATGCACTACTCTGCTGTGCACCGGAAGTGTACGCAGCTTCAATCGTCACCAACGTTGCGATCGATGTTTTATCGCCCATTAGCATAACCCAAACAACAGCTATGAATTTGGGTCGCGTTATGCGCCCCACAGGCGGAACCCCCAGCGCAGTTACCTTATCAACAGCCGGGGTAAGGAGCATTTCAGGTGGAAATGGAGCACTGGTATCAGGAGGCACCATCAATGCTGCAAGCTATAAAATATTTGGCTCAAGCACCTATCTGGTCAATCTTAGCGTGACATCCATAACAAATCCAGGAACTGGCTTAACATTAAGTAACTTCTTTGGAAAATTCAACGCCGGAAGTGACACGAATATTGATTCAGGCGCCGGCGGTCAAGCAACGCTGACAACATTGGCTGAAAGTACAGGGGATGTTTTAAGTGTGGGAGCTAAATTGACGTTAACTAGCTCGTCCATTGCGGGATCATATACAGGTAACTACACACTTAATGTTGACTACCCTTAATACGATATCGCACTCATAAATTATTAATAATATCGTGATATCATTTAATATAAATAATTATAAATAACGAACAATGGAAAACGAATGTTGCCCCGAGTAAGCTATTCTGTACTTAAAGTGATTGCGGTGTCCGGCTTGTTTTTATACACAAACGATGTTGGGGCAACTAACTTTACCGGAACGGGTGCTATTAATATAGCAGAACCGATTGTTTTAGCCAAAAATTCTGACCTTTCTTTTGGAAAAATATTACGCTCTAACACAAACTCCTGTATCGTAACGATTGATACTCTCAGTTCGCGCAGTATCTCAGCAACAAACTGTAGTTTATTGGGATCTACTTTTAATGCAGCGAATTATTCTTTCGTTGGTGCTGCCGGATTTCTGCTCAATATGAACATTAGCCCTATTTCTCCCCTGGATCAACTATCGCTTTAAGTAACTTTACGGTAAGATTTGCAGGTATTCAAGAATACGCATTGGGAACACCTTCTAATGGTATCATACTGTCGTTTCTTACGTCATCTGGTACGTTTTCTATTGGTGCGCGAGCAACCGTACCTAATAATGTTTCTGGTTTAAAAACGGGATCTTATACTTTAAATGTAAATTATTATTAACCACGCAGATGAAGATGCGCTAGCCGCATATTTCATGAAACATTATTGATAATTGATACTAATCGTATATGTAATTGCGTAGAAGCCTGCAACAACATTAGAACTCACTGTCACTCCTCCTCCAATATAATAGTTGCCGCTAACGATACCTGTTCCACCTACAGAATTATGCGTAAGCGAAGCAGAACTAGTGCATACAGGCAAGGCACCCGATGTTTCACTGCGGATCATGAAGTCAGCACAGACCCAAGAAAGCCCGGTAGGCGTTGCATTTGGTGTAATAGAAAAAGACAATAGTGCGCCATCATAAGCATTAACAGCTAATACCCCAACTCGGAAAGGATCAGAAATCGGTATCGTTCCACCATTTCCTGATCCTAGAATTTGCTTATTTCCGGTTACCGCATCTATAGTGATGCGATTGGAACCCGTGGTTGGCCTGATGATACTACCAAAATGAATGGGCTGCGTCTCAGAGATAGTGATAGGAGGGTATAGAACCACATTCCCATGTAGTACTGCAGAAACTGCATACGCTTCAGAATGAAGTTGGCTCACACAGAGAGCCAAGCATACGAAAAAACCCTTCTTCATAAAACACTCATGTCATATTAATTTAAATTTAACATTATATTTTAAAAGTAAATTTTTTATAAATATAATCACTTAAAAAATTATATATATTTTTAAATCACATTGCTTATTAGAAGCGAATAAATTAATCATTCAATAATGAATTCAATTTAATATACAATTATCAATATGGAGTGACGTGTTATGAAGATTGCAATCTCAATTATTTTTATCTTTGTATTGTTGTTATCCAATAACGCCTGGGCTACGCTCGCCTTTAATTCAGCGCTTCAAACAGAAATTAATTTTGGCGCAGCACTCCTCCCAACTTCTGGTACGACACAGATTGTCGTTACTCCCAACGGCACCCTGGGAGGCGGAACAACGGCAACGATGATATCGAGCCAGAGCGGTACCGTTACCAATGGAAGCATCTATATCTACCGCACCGCCGCCACCGCTAGCACCCTCATGCAAATTAGTTTTACGAATAATGGGAATGTGCCAGGGCTTACCCTATCTAATTTTACTGGCGTTTGGCGTGGTGTATCGTTCACAAACACAGGGACCAACCTCGTTATTCCCAGCACCAATTCGACCGGAGCAGCCAATCAATTAGTATGGGGCGCAACTCTAACCATAGCCAGCACCGCAGTTTCTGGACCACGAAGTCCTAATTACACGCTTGAAGCGCTTTATCAATAATACCTGACAACGATGATTGCACCATACCATCCGTTAATCTTAATATCCAAATAAAGTCATGAATAATTAATCATCTGCTAAAGAAATTATGAAATTATAATAATACCTTGAATGAACACGGAGACTTAAATGTTTAGCCATACGTATAAAACACCCTTCTTGTTGGCCCTGATCACTGCAATATCCGTAGCGCAATTCAGTATGGCCGAACCGGTAACGGATCAAGCCACACCGACAGTAGGTATTATTCCAAACGCTTCTGAGGCAGAAGCTGGAAAAGGTAGCTTATTATTGACTCCCGGGCGCATTGTGCTGGAAGGCAAGGAACGCACAGCTGAAATCACGTTAGCGAATAATGGATCTGGCCCTGCTGATTTTAGAATTAGCTTAGAAAACAAAAGAATGAAGGAAGATGGCTCAATCCTGCCAGCAGGTGAAACGCAAGAAGGTGATATGTTCGCTGATCAAATGATCCGTTTTGCTCCCAAGAAAGTACGGCTTGAACCAGGCAAGAGCCAAACTATTCTAGTTTCAGTAAGAAAACCCCGAGATTTGCCAGACGGTGAGTATCGAACCCATATGAAATTCATGCTTATTCCTGAGCACAAACCAGAAACAGAGGGCGGACCTGTAGATGATGATAAAAACGTCAGCATTTCCATTCAAGCCAATATCGGTATCACTATTCCTATTATTGTACGCCAAGGAAAACTGGACGCAACGGTTACGATGGACAAGCTTGCCTTAGGTCACGATGAAAGTGGTAAACCGACTATAGAGTTTTCTCTTAACCGGACAGGAGGCGCGTCTACTTATGGTGATCTCGCCATTCAGTATGTCAATAAATCAGGGAAAACGGTTTTATTAAGAAAATTGTCCGGTGCTGCTGTCTATACCCCCATCACCATCCGTACATTTAAATTTCCCCTGGATCTTCCTAATAATTTAAAGCTCTCTGACATGACAGCTTTAAAAGTTTCTTTTGTTACACATGCCAACAATGATGAATTAGGCGATGTGTTAGCATCACAACAAATCAAGTTATAGCTATGCCTCAACGCTCCATATCACTTTTGGTTATTTCTTGTCTTATCAGCTCTTCATGGCCTGCTTTTGGGTATGAAGAAACCGATAAGAATAAGAATGAAGCGGTAGAGACAAATAATTTTTCTGAAGATGACCTTTTAATTTTGTTTATTACACTCGATGGAACACCGATTAAACAAATGATTGACGCTTATCAGAGAGGCCCTGATTTCATGATCCCTTTGGGTGCCCTTGCCGAAGCATTAGATTTTCCTATTAAAGTAAATGCCAAAGAAGGAAAGGCCGAAGGTTGGTTTATCAAAGAGGATAAAACACTTCTCTTAGATATAAACGCTTCCCAAATAACGGTAGCAGGCCACAGATTTCCTCTACAAAAAGCAGATACGATTACGAAAGAAGATGAAATCTATATTGATTCCAAGAAATTGGATGAATGGCTAGGTATCCCGGCGGAGGTGAAACTCTCAGACGTGATGCTTGATCTCAAACCTAAAGAAAAATTACCGCTGCAATTAAAAATGCAGCGTATTTTGAAAGCAAACAATGAGCGTGCCCGCCCATCGGCGGAACAAGTTTTTGATCGCTTGCCAGAACCCTATAAACCCTATGATGTTCCCTTCATAGACCTGAATCTATCCGGTCAATACGCTAAAACAGCGACACCAGAATTCAGCCATAATTATTCTATTTTATCGCAAGGGGACTTAGCGTATATGACTTCCCGGTTTTTCGTTGCCGGTGACGAAAAAAAAACTCCCTCTGCTGTTAATTTTAATCTCAGCAAAGTCGATTTAGACGGGAACATGTTAGGTTTTATGAAAGCAAAACAAGTCTCCGTTGGTGATATTAACGCAGTTAATCACCATCTTGTAAGCTCATCCACTGAAGGAGTGGGATTTCAAATATCTAATATCGAACCGCAACGTAGTTTCCAGTTTGATACTAAAGATTTTATCGGGCAAATCCAGCCTGGATGGGATGTAGAACTTTATAGGAATGACCAGTTAATTGATCTCCAAACGAGTGGTCCTGATGGGCGTTATGAATTTAGAAATGTCGAGCTTGTTTTTGGTACCAATGATTTCCGCTTGCTCTTTTACGGACCCCAAGGTGAGATACGCGAAGAGCGATCAAGCTATACTATAGATGAAACGATTATCGCCAAAGGCAGCTTTGATTACGATCTATCTGTTGATAAAAAATCACAGTCCCTTTTTAATATCAATGAACGTGGGCAGACTCTCACTCATGATAATAGTGTTCGCTCTGTTTTTTCAGGAGCGTATGGATTAACGGAAAACATTACGGGAACATTCGGGTTTGCCCAATTGCCGATCGACAATACAACCAATGTAAGTAATTATCTTACCACGGGGATGCGTACCAGCTTAGGAGGATGGCTTACGAATGCCACGGCAGCATGGGATGCCGAGAACCATGGCTATGCCGCCGACCTGACAACCCATACCAGTATTAAGAATGTTAATATTCGTGCCGGACACAAGATCACTGATAATTATCTCAGTGAAACAGAAAGAGATCGTGACCTTAAATCCAGTTCCGACCTATTGTTGACGGGCACTTTAAATCCGAAAAGCTCTCACGCTGTGCAATATTCGCTTAACGGACGATACAACAGGTATGATGAGCGTAATGAATTACGGTTATCGAATCGGCTTTCCACCCTCTATTCGGGTTTATTATTTAGCCATAATATTGAATATGACAAAATCGACAAGAGTGACCTTACGTTTGGAGAAGCTAGCGTCCGAGGGATTTATAATCGTTATGTTATCCGGTCTGCCGCAAACTATGACCTCAAACCAGAAAAGAGATTCAAAGAACTTTCTCTAGGCCTCGACCGCAACCTCAATAATGATCTTATTATGCAATCTTCCATCCACAAACAGTTTGTTGATGAAAAAGCAACGTCATTTGATGGATCACTCACGAGAATATTTGACCATTATCGACTCTCAACCTCTTTTCAGGTAGATGATCAGGGAGGGGTAGGAGTAGGTGTGAGTCTATCGCTAGGGATAGGACGCGATCCACGCTCCAATAAATGGAATTTCTCAGGACGCCCTTTTGCCTCAACCGGAGCGGTGTCTGCTGCGGCCTACTTGGATAATAACTATAACAGCACATACGATGCCGGTGATGAATGGCTGGAAGATGTCGATTTTGATATACGTGGCAGGGCTAAATCTGTTTCAGATTCAGAGTCAGGTTCTAAAAATAAATTTGTTACGGAACTACCCCCTGGCAGAATTACCAATGCCGCCATTAATTCTTCATCACTGCCCGACCCTTATCTCGTGCCCACCAAGACTGGGTATGGGGTTTTACCGCGTCCGGGACATGTGACTATCCTTGATTATCCTGTCATTGCAACCGGCGAAATTGAGGGCACAATTTATAAGGAGAAGGATGGCGGAATATTAAAAGAGCTTGGCGGTGTTGAGATCGAACTACTCGATACGGAAGGCAAGCTTGCTTACGAAACGGTGTCCGATTTTGATGGAGCTTATTTATTCAGTAAAGTAAAACCTGGAACCTACCGGTTGAGCATAAAACAAGAGTATCTTTCGCTGAAGAAATTAACATTCAGTGCTATAGATGATATCCAACTAACCAGAGAAAAAGATAGCATAACAGGAATTGATATCCATCTCGTTCCAGAGGCTGTTGCAAAAGAGGTGTCAGCAACGGTTGACAATAATAATATAGTTTACCACCAGGCTGTGCCCACAGATGAAGGACCCCTTACACAATAAATAGGCTTTAACAGCTGCAAGACGGGCTGAAGCTTCCATCATATCCACCATACCCCACCATACGACCATTACCGCCACGTGAGAACAGGCTGAACACTAGGCGTGAACGGTAGTTTTACCGGTTTTAGTAAGCCTGAAATAGACATAAATCAATCCACTGATGGTTGCGGCAAATAAACACCAGACGGATACCAGGTTTTTATAGTAAAAATGAAATGCGATGGCAAAGGATAGAAGATTAGCTACACCAATCCATTGGATATTGCGTTGGCTGGAGACGAAAAAACACATACAGGTACAGATTAAATAGGCAATCAATACCTCATTGCCTACTGTAAGGGGGGAGTCATAAAGGACAGAATGGCTGGACACGCTGGATGTGATATTAAATTCTATGCTACTCTTGAGAGTATAAAGAGCAAAGCATCCACCCATGAGTATAAACGCGGCCATGATGTGTTTTCTCTTTGTTTCGGTTTCAATGTTCCACAGGCTGAACGCAGGCCATATTGGCCAGATCATACCGGCAAAAACCACATAAATATGTGTTAACCAAACGTGTTGCGTGCGTGATCCACCATATAACAACACTAACCATAATAAGCCTTCAATAAATTGCTGTGCCGCGAATAAAAGCGGCATCATCGCTAATGGCAATTCGTCTTTCGTGGTTGCCTTTTTTAAGGCTAGAACGCCAATTCCGGTTAGAAAAATACTTGAGGCAAAACTTATTTCTGGGGAAAAACACATGTATGGGCGCTCCAAAATAGTGGGTTACTCGTGAGCGGCCTCATTGATTTTCCTTGGGTTTCCGCCAAGGAGAGGGGCATCCCGTTTTGAATATAGACGATAGGTGTTCTTTTGCCTAATGGTTCTTTATTGGCATCTAGAATTCCTGTCTTCGTCAATGGGACACCCGAAAAAAGACTTTAGAGATCGATCGCCGATGGCAGGAATTCACGGGCAGAGATGTAATTCATGAAGAAGGAAAACAGACATTCGCTAACTTACATACAAAAATGCGCCAATCTCCCTTTTAACTTTCGGTTGAAAATAATCCCTTTGTTTCCAACTTTATACCATGGTATACAATTTCCCCTCTGTGGGAAATAGCCATTAATTCACATTCGGTGTTTATGAGAAAATTGGGACAAGAATTGCTAAGAAAATTACATCATTCTCTTGTATTGCTGCTGTCTGCGCTACTGGTTCTGCAGCCGATGTTAGCCCCCATCGTCTACGCACAAACGGTGATTACGCCAGACACCGCCGCGCCCATAGCCAATCAACCCGCGGTTGCAGAATCTCTTAATCACACACCGGTGGAAAACATTGCCACACCTAATGGAGGCGGAGTTTCTCACAATAAGATTGGGGAACTACAAGTTGGTAACGAGGGGTTGATTGTTAATAATTCAGCCAGTTCAGGAATATCAACGATTGGTAGCATTGTGGTTGGCAATGGCAACCTTACTTCCGGTAATGAAGCACGCATTATTATTAATGAAGTAACCGGAACGAATCCATCTTCCTTGCAAGGCCCAACGGAAATATTTGGCAGAGAAGCCGAGTATGTCGTAGCTAACCCCAACGGCATCAGCTGCAATGGCTGTGGGTTTCTCAAAACGCCTAAAGTCACGTTAACGACCGGAGTGCCCCATATGGATGGCGCAGGCAATATAGACCATATCACCGTTGATAAAGGGACTGTTTTAATCGAAGGCAATGGAGCTGATGCCAGCCAGACCGATTCCTTTGATATCATCGCCCGTGCTACACACATTCACGCTGCTATTTATGGCGGTAATACAGTGCGCGTCACAACGGGCCGCAACCAGGTCAATTATCAAACGGGTGTGGCCACTCCACTTGCTGCTACGCAACAATCCGAAGCAAGCAAGCCCACCATTGCGATTGATGCATCTGCTTTGGGTGGTATGTATGCAGGAAAGATTTATCTTAAAAGCACCGAAGCAGGCGTTGGTGTTAATAATGGCGGCATCTTGCAAGCCAGTAACGGTAATTTAGAAATCACCGCCGATGGTGAACTTGTGCAGGCCGGCACTGCTTCTGCTACTGCAGAAGTGAAGCTTACCTCAACAGCCAGCAAAGTGACCCATACCGGCAGAACCTCTGCTGGTGGTTCTGTAACCGTGAATGCACATAGTGATGCAACATTAGGTGGTCAATATATCTATGCTGGTGATCAGATTAATCTCACTGCCGGCGATCAACTCACCTTAGATGGCTCAGGCGCTGATTCAGGCTTTGCGTTTCTAAAAGCTACCAGCATAACAGGCAATGCAGCCGATATTAACGTAATGCGTGTACTCACAAGTGGTACTGAACAATCCATTTCGATGACAGCTGCCAGCCTCGATATAAGCGATAGCGATATACTGGCGAACTCGGTGGTGTTTATTTCCACTGGAGCAACCACTATCACGACCAGTCAGATTGTGGCTAATGACGGATTGTCCTTAACTAATGGCAGTTTCAGCGCCACGAACAGCACCTTACTAGCCGACACCCTCTTGCAAAACGTAAGCGGCAATTGGTTAAATGATACATCGATTATATCGATGCTGGGTGACTTGTCTTTAACAGTCGGTGGAACCTTTACCAATCAAGGAGAGCTCTCTTCGGCAACGCATATCGATATAAGCGCACACGATTTAAACAACTCCGCAACCGGTGTCGTCGCTTCCAACGGTGATGCGTTACTCGGTGCTACCCATAACCTGACAAACCAGGGTGTACTCTATACGCACGGCAATATGAACATAGAAGTTGGAAATCACCTCCTCAATGACCAGGGTTACATCCTGGCAGAAACGGGCAGTTTATGGATAGGCGGTTTAAACAATACCCGCATGGTCTTATTAGAAAACCAAAGCGGTTTAATTCAATCGGGTGGTTTAATGACCTTAGTCGCAGACACTCTCAGCAACCACCGCGTCGGGAATCCTTCCTTTATTGAGGATGCAGGCGATATCGAGTATTTTGATATCCGCTTAGGCCATGGCAATGACGATATGCTGGCACATACCGGCAGTGATAATCAATGGCTGATTTTTAATGCTGATCCGTATTTAGACGGCATTAAATTCATGGTCGATAATAACTCTACCTGGCAGGCCGATCCCAACCTTCCTCCAGGTGTAGCACGTCAGGTCATTACAGAAACAGAAGATTTTACCGAGCGGGCGGGCCAAATTATTTCTCAGGGCAACCTGGTAGTAGACGCCTCTACACTCAACCAGCAGGTCAGTTACATCAGCGCCAGCGGCGATGTTGATTTAGGCAATACTACTGTCACCAATACCGGGATGGATATCAACAGTATCTTGCGCTATACCTGCATGACTTCCGGCTGTTTACCGCATATCTATAATCCCGTCATCAATGAATATGACCTGGTTGGCTCGATCGCTCCACTTGAAACGTTTGACCTCGTCTATCAATCCGGCCATGTCGCCAGCACCATTGAAGCCGGTGGCACATTAACGTTGGGTGGTAATTTGGTGAATAACCAGACATCGCTTCCAATAAGCGGCGTATTAATTACCCCACGTATCGATCAATCTTCGGTGGTTTCCCCTGGAGTGAATGTCAGCGTAGGTGGTTTATTTGGAGTAGCATCTGATCCTAACTCGCCCTACTTGATCACCACCCAAATACCAAACATTAATCAAAATGGCTATGTGGGTTCCAGTTACTTATTAGATCAACTCGGTTATCAGCTTGACCACACCATCTTATTATTAGGCGATCCTTTTACGAAACGCAATTAATTGAAGATGCCTTGCTTAAAAAACTAGGCACACGTTTTATTACCCCTGGTATTACCGATGCTAACGCACAAATCACCCAGCTTTATGATAATGCCAAAGAGCAAATGGGTAGTTTAAATTTATCGGTTGGTATTGCCTTAACCGATTCACAGCAATCGCTTTTAACCAAAGATATTGTGGCTGGTGCAGCAAACCATTAACGGTAAACAAGTGTTAGTGCCTACTGTATATCTAGCCAGTAGCGATGCCCAATTAAAAGACATTGCACAAAACACCGGCGCAACATTAAACGGCCATGATATTGCCTTAACAGGCAACAGCATCACCAACCAAGGTGGTCTACAAGCTCAGCATAATCTAACCATCAACTCAAGCACCGTTTCAAACCAAGGTGGATTAATCAAAGCGGGTAATAATCTAGATATCACCGCAGACACAATCAGCAACAGCGCATCCGTAGGATCAAGCAGTTATGGCAAAAGCACTTTTGAAACACTGCAACATCAAGGAACCCTTGCCGCAGGAAACAACGTAAACCTCACCACCAGCGGCGATATCAATTTTAACGGCGGTGTGCTGGATGCCGGTGGAACCGGCAGCTTAACGTCGACCAACGGCAACATCATCATCGACAGCCAGGCCTTAAACAACCACACCGATGCGTCCTATCGCCACAGCCATTACACCAGCGACAGCACCTTGCAAATTGGCTCCTTATTAAGCGGCCAGCAGCTGGTGTTAAATGCCGCCAACGACATCACCATCAAAGGCAGCGATGCGCAAAGTGCTGGTGATATTAATTTAACCGCACAGAATGTCACCATCGGTGCCGAAACCGAAAGCTACCATTACCACGAAACCAGCAGCAGCAAAGGCTTTATGAGTTCTAGCAAGAAGGAGGTCAAACAGGATCAGGAAAGCTTGCGAGGTTCTACGTTAACGGCAGGAAATAACATTAACATCAATGCCAATGATAATATCAACGTTACCGCCTCTTACGCAGAAGCAGGTAACGATATCCATTTACTAGCCGATGCGGATAACAATGAAACGGGCGGCATTACCATAGAAGCTGGTAAAGGTTATGAATCCAGCTACGTGTATAAAAAGGACAGCGGTTTCACCGGTGGACTTTCTGGCATGAGTTTTGGGGTGAGCTACCAACAAACCAAAGACAGGATCAACAGCTACCAGGAAACCTTACCCTCGATGATGGTAGCCGGCCATGACATTACGATGGATGCCAGTGATGATATCAACATTCTCTCTAGCGTCGTGAATGCTGGCCATGATGTTATCCTCAACAGCGATAATAACATTAACCTGTTGGCACTGGATGCTGATAACAGCTACGCCGAATCGCATAAGATGACTAGCATCGGCGTAACCGTTGCTATTCAGGAAGGATTTACCGGCTTGATTGATTCTGTAAAAGGATTAGGCGATAAAGGTTCTGGCAGCTATGCAGGAATTCAAACGGCGGCGGATGCCTATAAGGGAGCTTCGCAATTTGCATCGATGTATAACGCCAGCAAAGGCTTTACTGACCCATCACAATTACTGCCTAGCATTTCTGTCAGCCTCGGCATCTCCAGCAGCTCCTCTAAATATGAAACTAGCGGCAGCAATTTTACGCAGACGCAAATTACCGCCGGACATGATTTTATTAGCCATAGCGGTAAGGACACGACTGTAAAGGGAGCGAATATTCTGGCACAGAATGTGAATATGGATGTAGGCGGCGACCTCACCGTAGAATCAGTACAAAACACCCAGGAAACCAGTAAAAGCGAACATAGCGGCGGCATGAGTGTGGGTATTAGTTATGGTGTTAATGGTCTATCACCAACATTTGGTGCGAATGCTTATAGCGGCAGCGGTGATGGGCACAGGAAGTGGACGGATAATGTCACATCGATTATTGGCACGAACTCAGTTGATATTGATGTCACCGGTAAAACAACCCTAACAGGTGCTATGATCGCGCAAGCAACTCCACAAGAAGACGGCACTTACATAGACGGCGGCAACCTCACCTTAAACACAGGCTCACTGGAAGTGAGCGATTTAACCGATGAAGATATTTGGCATTATGAAGGCGCTGGAATGGCCGTTGGCTTTGGCGGCCCTCCAGGACAACCGGTCTTTGGATCAGGTTCTAACTTATCCTCATCCTATACCCCATCCTTAAAGATCGAAGATGACACCAAAATCGGCGTCACCCACGCCACCATCGGTGCAGGAACCATCACCATAGCAGGCCAGGCGGCAACCGATGACCAACTGAATGGCGTTAACCGCGATGTAAACAAGGTTCAGGAAATCCTGGTGGATGAGCATGATCATCTAGATATAGAAATCCCGCTGAGTGGGTTTAAAGATATTACAGATATGGTGAATGATATTGCGGCTAAAATTAAAGCTGGCGCGACCAAAGCAGAGATTGCTAAAATACTGGCCGATTCTGGATTAACACCTGAAAAGAAACAGGAAGCTTTGATTCAAGCACTTGCAGGGGCAGCGATTAGTGAGAAGGATTTAAAGGAAGCTAAAGCACTTACGAACGATTTGATGCAAAATGGTGTGAGCGAAACAGGAGTGAGCAAAGAAATAAATGACCAGATTAATGGTATGGGTCTTACAGATCGCTTGGCACTTTACCTTGCATTAAAAGATTATGGTAATAATGACCCCAAAGCTGTAGCGTTACGGCTAGCAGTAATCGGTACTTTTTCGGATAATCAGATCAGTGGGTTTTATGATGCACAAGGAAAAAAAATCCCCGATCTTTCCGAGCGGCTTGTGGATAATTTGAAAAACAATCAGACATTTATTAATAGTTCACAGAATTTTAAAAATTTATCCGATGATGATATAATAGAGTTGGCAAGGCTCGTTTCAAACGATATGGCATCCATATTAGGGATGCCTGCCATCGGTAAAATAGTGATATCAGAAAAAAATAATGAAGGGGATATGAATTATCTTGATGATACAGTAACAATTGATCGAGATTTTTTGTTGAAAAATCCAGATTTCTCTACATTTGTTTCAATGATATCGCATGAAACAACACACGCTTATCAACATAATGCAGAGGTGAGTCTTTTGAGTAGTGATTATGGTTATACCAAAACAAACATTGCCTGTACGTCTTTGGGATTATTTTGCAGCAATGCCTCTCCGTATTCATCCATTGATGATTCTTCCTTGAATTCTGATGCGATGCTGCAGGCCGTTATTTTTGGAATTAATCAAGATAGTCATAATTATATCAAGCTGTTAAAAGAGCCTAATTCAGGTGATGAAATAAGCAAAGATGAGTATGAAAAAAGCAAAGCTGATTACGAAAAACAGCCTATTGAGTCAACGGCGTATAAAGTACAGTCTGATGTAAAAAAAGCAGTTAGCGCATGGTTGAAGCCTTAAATAAATGGAGCTAAATAACAAATGAATAAATTTATAAAAATCATTAATTCTCTTGTTATAATATTTGTTATATGCATATGCAGAAACTCTTTTTCTGAGGAAAGATATTCTTATTTTGTGGAAAAACAAACAAGCTATATTTATCCAGTAAAAATTGGGATTAGATATTGGGGTAATCTTATATATGGAATACCTGGAAAAAATAGCGATGATTACTTAAAAGAAGAATTGAAACAACCAAGAAGTTATTTACTTAAAGATAAACAGAGGTTAATGAACCTAAAGAAGACAGATTCAAAAGACCAAATTCTAGGAACTTATAAGGGATTTAGAGGGGGATATTATGAATATTTGATGCGTCCTGATAGCGGGAATGAAGGATACGAAAATTGGGAAATGGATGGTCCATTGGATTGTGGTTATCTTATCATCGATAAAGATGGTTTTATTTGGCCTTTTCTTAAGAAGGGACCCGCTGAATGGCTGTTATACAGTGACATAAGTCTTATCAATCGATCCGGTTCGGTTAGTCGTCATTTTCCATTGTCAACCTATGACCAGAACGGGAAACTTATACCAAGAGAAGGACTTGATCAACATAGCCATTATGCTGGCCAAACATTCGAATCTAAAGATCCTTATTTTGCACATGGTGTTATTGGATATTTAAAAGATAGAGATTTTGAAATAACAGGCGTAGAGGAGAATGTTGATTTTAATCCTAAAGATTTCAAGGAATAATAACACTTCTTTTGAATCTCAATCAGCCTTTTAAGTTATCACAAGATGGTACTAATTATATCAAGCTGTTAAAAGAGCCTAATTCAGGTGATGAAAAAAGCCTAGCTGATTACGAAAAACAGCCTATTGAGTCAACGGCGTACCAAGTGCAAGGTAGTGTCAAGGCAGCAGTTAACGCATGGTTAGATCCTTTGACGTGCTCCCCAAAAATTGGTCCACAAAAAAGTAGAGTCTGTTAACTTTAACCTAAAAGGAGCAGACTATGAAAAAGCGTTACACGGAAGATCAAATCATTCGCATACTTCACGAGCATGAAAGCGGTACTGGAACAGGAGATTTATGCCGGAAATATGGGATAAGTTCAGCAACATTTTATAAATGGAAATCGAAGTACGGTGGGCTTGGTGTATCGGAAGCAAGCAGATTGAAGGCGCTTGATGAAGAGAACCGTCGTTTGAAGAAGCTTTAGCTGAGGCTGAATTAGACAAAGCGATATTGAAGGAAGCCCTGTCAAAAAAGTGGTAAAGCCTGCATCTCGGCGTTTGTTGGTAGAAGATATCTGCCAAACGAAAGGTTTATCAGAGCGTCGCGTTTGCAGGCTATTAGGATTTGCTCGCAGCACCCACCGTCATAAGTGGAAGCATGATGATAGTGAGCTGCTTGCCGTCCTAAAGAAACTTGCGCACGAGCGTTGCCGTTTTGGTTACCGTCGTTTGGCTATTTTATTGAAACGATAAGGTTATGTTATCAATTTGAAGAAAGTTTACCGATTATACCGAGAAGAAGATTTATCTGTTAAACGTCGCAAGGGCAGGAAACGCGCATTGGGAAGCCGCGTTCCCTTGCCATGCTCTCGCCGATTGCACGAAGTGTGGTCACTTGATTTTATGAGTGATGCTTTAGCAGATGGCAGAAGATTCCGTATCCTTGGGATTATGGATCACTATAGCCGCCAATGCCTTAACCTCGTTGCAGACCTGTCGATTGGTGGTCACCGGGTTGTACGTGAACTTGACGTTCTGATAAAGCGGTATGGGAAGCCCGGGACAATCATCAGTGATAATGGTACGGAATTGACAAGTAAAGCGGTGTTAATGTGGGCAGAGCATCATGGGATCAAATGGCACTATATCCGTCCTGGAAAGCCTTCAGAGAATGGTTTTACAGAAAGTTTAAATGGGAGGATCAGAGATGAATGTTTAAATGAACATTGGTTCACGAGTTTGCGGGAGGCACGGGTAATGATTGAAGAATGGAGGCAGGATTATAACCATGTGCGCCCCCATTCCAGCCTGGGTTACCAGACACCCGCACAATTCGCCGCGATCAACACCGCATTGGGCATGCCCAATGCGGTGTTGATCGCGAAACCAAAAGCAGTTATAAAGAACTCAAGACCCTACTTCTAACTGGTACAACAATTGGGAGCACCTCAAAAATATCAGCAGGTGGACGGTCAATGGAGAAGAAATAATGTTTAATTCGTTGATTGAAGATATAAAAAGGAACTTTAATTTTCTTATATTGAATTATGGATTTAAAATTGATGAAGTGAGATATGATGAAACTGATTTTGGAAACGCATATGTAGAATATAAGAATCAGGATATAACTATTCGGATTATCCGTGAAAGAGGAGAATATTTTATGGATATAAATAAGAATAGAACTGATGAGTGGTTCTCGTTTTTTTATTTTATTAAATTGATCTCGCCTCAAGAACTAGTTAGCAAAAATATTGATATACTTTCAATTCAACTTAGTGAACATATAAATCAAATTATTATCCAAATGAATGAAAATAATTATAATGCAACATCTGAATCCTTGAAAAGAATAACATCAGAATACACAAGCGCGATGTTTAAACATTGATTAAGGCATTGGCGGCTATAGTAATCCATAATCCAAAGGATACGGAATCTTCGATCATCCACTAAAGCATCACTCATAAAATCAAGTGACCATATTTCGTGCAATCGGCGAGAGCATGGCAAGGGAACACGGCGTCCCAATGCGCGTTTCCTGCCCTTGCGACGTTTAACGGATAAGTTTTCTTCTCGGTATAATCGGTAAACTTTCTTCAGATGTATGGCATTATAGTGGTGCTGGCCTTGCTGCAGGTTGGAGCTTTGGCGGCAATAATGGTGGCACTGGCACACCGGCAAAACCGGTAGCGGGCACCAACACGTCTCTACCTTCGTCATTAACCTCTTCTGTACGTATTGATGATGATAAGACAATTGGTATAACCCATGCCACGGTTGGTGAAGGAACCATTACGATTAATGGCGAACCAGCAACCACTGATGAACTTAACGATTTAAATCGTGATGTAAATAAGGTTCAGGAAATTGTTAAAGATGAACATAATTCCCTCGATATTGAGATACCGATTGATGGAAAAACATTAACCATAGCCGTCACGTTTATAGGTGATGCTGCGGCATCACTAAGTGACAAACTATCTGCTGTGTTTGACCAAGCGATTGATCAGGCTGTGGATCAAAACATGTTAAATGCAAACAGCAAAGACAATGTTAAAGCCGTGATGGAAGCTTTAAAGATGGTGAAATCACACCTGAACAGCTTACTGGATGTGACGAGGTTAGTTTTAATATCCGAAGCCTCTTTGTGGCAGACGCATATGCCGCCAGTATGTGCCATATTGAGTTGAAGAGCGGCACGATTGTTATCAGTAAAAGTGATCAAGACTTTGCGAATAAACTTTATCAGGAAACACTTAAAACACCGAGTATCGGATCACTTTATGCAGATGAGGGATTGATCGCATTCGACAATGTCTGCAATGCCGATCCTACCTGTCGTGTGGCCAATCAGGATGCAAGCTTCAAAGCACTAGCATTAGCAGGAATAACCGTATCGGTTTTTGGGGTAGCGGGATTAGCCGGAGGCGGAGCAGCCGGTACCGATGGTTTTTTACTGGGTGAAGGTGATGGACTTTTCTTAAGCGCACAACAGCTGGAATTAAAGATTCAAACAAGCGCTGCCAGTTTAGCTCAATTTTTAACGAATGCGTATATAACAAATACCCTGAGTGGCCTCGATCCCAACAATCCAATGATGGGAACAAGCGGCAATAACGGTATCGATTTAGAGGGTTACAGCTCTCATGACGGCAGCACCCTTCCGAAAGATCCTGGATTAAGTTTCCCTGGGTATGATAATACATTACCTGGGTTTGAGATACCGGATGTTGATGGGATTGATGTGTTTACGAGTCAGTTACCCGATGATTGGAGAAATACTGTAAAACTTAATGATACGCAAACCTGGCCAATTCCTCCAATATCGGGAGAATTTATAGAAGGAGATCCTTCAAGAGCGAAACCACTATCAAGAGGAGAAAAAAGTCTGTATGATCAAAACGGAGGGGAATGGAGATGCTTCCCTGGAGATAAATATCATAATCCGCATTGGGACTATAAGCCCTCTGGTTTAAATCAGGCTTGGCAAAATGTTCCAATAGGTAATTTGCCAACCAGAAAATAGTAGCTTGACTATGTTAAAAATAAAGTACATAGAAAATTTTAAAGAAAATCATCCCTATCTACTTATAGTAAGCACGAAAGAAGGATTTTTAAATGCTTCTAATTTTTTTATTAACAAAAAAGGAGTATTTTTAAATGATAAGAATATCACGGGAATTTGTGATATAGGTTCCTTAAATAATAGTAATTTATTACTAACCGAAGATGAATGTAAGAAAATTTCCGAATGTTTCAAGCAAGTCGTATATGCTGGCGAGCCCCGGCATATATATATTGATATTAACGCATTGGCTGATGTAGAGATCATTATTTCATATTTGGAATATGATGATTTATTTGCATAGTTATATAATGTATACGACAAACTTTTAGCAGATGGAGGATACTAATGAAAATAACTATTAATCTTCTGTTATGTGCAATTATAACATTTATTGATATTCAATCCTCTTATTCTTCTGGTATAAAAGAAGATACGTGGTGGAAAAATGAAGAAAGAGATCTAATACATCCAGTAAGAATCTCGGTCATTTATTTGGGATACCCTATTCCAGGAAGGCCGTTGACACATCAAGAAAATTATACAAAGAAATTATTAGGCCTAATTAAGAAAGTAATTTTAAGGGACGTTGACGATTTAAATAATTCAACCGTGAATAAAACTCTTTCAAATGAATACTTGTTATATTTAAAAAGTGACATCGCTGGAAAAGAAAATTTTGAAATTGATAATCCTCAATTACCTCTAGATTGTGGTTACATTGTTATTGACAAGAATAATCACATAGATTCATTTCCGTTGGACAATCCCTGCAAATGGCTACTATATTCTTTTGTTAGACGAACAAATAGGGATAAGGGTCTCACTTTGTATTTATGGAGTGGTGTAAGACCAATCCCAGAAGTTAAGGGAAGAACCATGAGGGGAGTTCCTAATGAATATTTTGATAACAAGGATCCTTATTATGTCCAAGGTTTAATTCGATACTTACAGCAAAATGGTTTCAGGGTTACCATGGTTGAAGAAGGTGTCAAATTTGATTCCAACGATGTTATCCGTAATGAAGATCAATAATTTGATATCCTTGACATAGAGGTGTCCTTTAATAAAAGTTAGGTTTAGTCGCTGTTATGCATCGTTACGTTCGCTACGCTCACTACACGATGCATAACAGCTTTTTGCTTAACTTGCTATCAAGTGACACAGTTATTTAAACACTCCCGAGCCTTTAAACAGGTATGGGGCAAATAACGTCTTATGGGTCTTTCCTCATTCCAAGTCAAGTATGGCATGAGGATCGACCCTAGTATTAATACTGTATCTGTGCGTTAGTCTAGATCCGTGGAGATGAGTTACCATCTTTTTGTTTATCATCTTTGCGGTGTTGTCGATCGGATGGTTTGAATCTCTGAGATCGTGAAACAGCTTGGCTGGGGATACTAAGGCTACCGCTCTTGTTCTTCTAGGATCGCATGTACATCAAAGGAACATACAAAATTTCCTCTGGACACCCAAATCGAATTTTCTCAATCAATAACATATTGATTTATAATGATCTGAAATTTCAAATCTCAGTAGCCGACGAAAACAAGACGATAGGTGCTCTTTTGCCTAATGGTTCTTTATTGGCATCTAGAATTCTGTGACTAAACTTCTTAGGAAATAAAAGATTTCATTCATCGAACATTAAGCTATTTGCAATTAAGCTTAGGGTTGGATTTAGTTTTAGTGAGAGTGTATGCCTCTGACAATTTCTGCTGATGTTGTCAGGATGATTCCATTGTTTTCTGGTGTTCCTGAACAGGATAAAGAGACGTTACTGAGCGGTGGGTATGTGCGACAATGTGCCCGCGGAGACATGTTATTTGCACATGGTGAACCGGTGACGCATTTTTATATCATCATCAGCGGTATGATTCGCCTGTTTAGAACCAGTCCTGATGGTAAGGAGAAAACGATCAATGTACTAACCATGGGGCAGACACTGTGTGAAAGCGAGATTTTCGATGTGTGTCGGAGCCATCGTGTGAATGCTATGCCAGTCGAAGAATCGGCCGTGATAGAATTTCCTATAGAATGGTTTAAGGACGCGATCAGGCAGCATAGTCATGTTGCTCTCAACCTGTTCTCCCTCATTGCCCATCAGGCACATATGGCTGAAATTGAGGCTGAACATCAGGCAACCATGTCTGCGGCACAGCTGGTAGCCTGTTTTCTGCAGCGGCTTTGTGTGTTATATGATCTAAATTTGCATGATTTTGAATTACCGTATAGTAAAACGTTAATTGCATCCAGGCTTGGTATGGAGTTGGAAACTTTCTCACGTGCAGTAACCAAACTCAAAGAATATGGGATGAGTGTACGAGGAACCAGCGTGGCGATTCATGATGTAAAGCGTCTTGGGGGGTATGTTTGCAGCTCATGTTCGGTATCGGGCGAATGTGAGGCCTATCATTCCTTACATCGGCGCCAGGATTATATTATTCTTCACGCTGAGGGGATGAAGATCCAGAAATTTTAAGGCGCGATCTGGGGAAGTGGCAAAAAACGGTCGTGCCTTTCCCCGGTGTGCTTTCAATGTCGAGAACCCCCTGGTGAAGTGTTTCAATAATCAATTTAACATTATAAAGGCCATATGAGGAAGCACCCAGCGTGCTAATGTGAGCCGCAAAGTGCTGCGGGGGCTTAAGGGTTTCTTCGATGTTTTCAATGCCATATCCTTCGTCACGGATTAAGATCGACATTTGGCGGTCATTAATATGGCTGTTAATCCAAATCCGCTTATTGGCGTGGCTTGGGCTAAATTTAATTGCATTGGTTATAAGTTGATCAAATGCCCTGAATAATTCCTGACGGCTGCCAGACACCAGGTATTTATATTCTGAATCTATGTCTGGGATTATCTGCACATTTTTTAGTTTAGCATAGGAACTGTGAAGCCCTATAATATCACGAAGTAATTCGCCAATATCAACGGATTCATCGAGCTTAACAGGTGTAAAATCAGTGTGCGATGGTAGTGAAGAAAGCATTGAATCAACGGCTTCTGATGCTTTCTGTAAATAAAGGGATATTTGAGCGTTATTCTGGTCAGGCTCAGAGGAGGCGTCTGAGCTGTCTTGAAGCAAGGTTTTATGGGTATGCTGTGCCTGGTTAATTGATGTCTTAATATCATGAGCAAGGATATGCCGCAACTGAACTAATTCGTATTTGGTGTGGGTGGAATCACATTCGGATCTTTTATACTCTTCCTGGCTTAAATGATAAAGCGACCGATATTGTCGATAGAGCCGTTTATAGACATGAAGTCTTACTAGTTTTTTGATGATGGTACGAAGCTCTTTGCTCTGTGGTCGAGGGATATTAAGTAAGCGTATTTTTTCAGTATGTTCCAGGCGGTGGCTAAGCAGTACTATCTCGTGAATAGGTTTAATAAACAAACGAACAATGGCCAATACAACGAGTATCACCATAAAAACAAATAAAGCGCTCATCATCCCTAGAAAATTGAGATCATTCCAGATGATATCGTAAAACGAAGACCGGCTATAGCCGGTTAATATGGTGAAAGGGGTATTGGATATATGTGTGAAATATTGATAATTAATGCCCTTAAAGCTAACAGGGCGATTCAGGAAACCGGATGGTCGAGCTTGAATTTCTTGAGTAAGTTGTGCGTACGAAATGGGAAAATCAGAGGAGGTGATATTTATGGACGAAGCGACTATTTTAAGATGGTCATTAAATACCACGTAACTGATACCGAGTCCTTTGTTTGATGCATCAATCTTGCTGATGATTTTGAGAATATCAAATCCCATACTAATCGTACCAAGATAGCGCCCTTTGGGTAACGCAATACCCATTCCAGCAGGAATAACAAGTTGGCCGCTAGGAATGCCGATAGTGGGATCTGAAAATAGCAGGTTCCATGGTTGTTTATGAGCCTGCTGGACATAGCTGCGATGAGACATCGGGTTTTGTTTTTGTAAGATACCATGCCGGGTACTAACGGTCATTATATCATGGGCATTAATCCAGTCAAAGAGGGACCATGAGAATAATTCCATTCGCTCAGATGAAAAACTGGGGACATTTTGAAAGGCATCTTTAATGGCTGTGGGGGAGGTGTCCGGTTGAGATAAAATGATGTTACCCAGATAAGAGACAAGACCCGAAGCATAATTAAACGATTCATCAAAAATGCGTTGGATGTGATTGGCACCAACTACAAGGTTTTCATCAAGCTGCTCTTTCTTTTGCAAGTATGATTGGTAAAGAAGTAGGGATACTAATAAGGAACATATTCCCACAAACCCTACTAAAATAAGAGAGATATAGGAGGGCTTTATTCTTTTAAAAAAATTTTGAGCGTTCATGCTTTTAATATAAAAAAGTGCCTTTGTATTCATGAGGCATATTGTATCATAAATTATGATAGATACCAGAGTGCATTAATTCATCCGAATGTTTGGGGTAGTTAGGAACTTATTAACCCTGTTTTGCTAGGGTGGCCTGGATGTTTAATGTAAAATATGGGATCTACGGCGGATGGAAAGTACTTCGATGGCTCAAATGCCCCCAGTAAGCGGAACTGCCGGTAAGCAGTCATTTATAAGATGGGTCATCTATGGGACTGCGATTGCCTGTGTTTTGCCATTTATCCTTAATCTTGCCGGGATTAGCCTGGGGCTTCCCTACCAATATATTAACCTAACGTTGCTCTTAAAAATGACACCTTTAGAGCAAATGACCTTTGTCCAGAAATCGCTTCTGGGGGCTAATTTCTACGCCTTAGTGGAGTGGATAGCCTGTATGTTGGCCGCAGTAGCGATGGTCTTTTCTGTCTCTTATTATAATTATTCCAAGCATTTTCTGTTATTCTGGTTATCGTTCTTGCTGATGATATCCGGTATTTGGAATGGATTATCGGCATTGCTGAGTATCCAGTATTATGACACTATTTATACACAAAAAATATCATTGATCCTGGTTTGGCTTTTGGGGCAATGCTGTGTTGCTTTGATAGCGTTATTGGCTGGTATCTGGTATGTCAAAAAACCACATCAGATGATTGTCGTTAATCGTAAGTTATTTAGCTTGTTATTAATAAAGGTCAGCATCATCTGCTTTATATGTATGGCGGCACTATTAGCTACCGATGCTTTTCATATCATATCACGGTCGTTTCAAGGGGTTGAACATGCAATAGACACGCTATCGTTGTTATTATTCATCGGCAATACGGTTCTCTATGTCTATATTCATCATAAGACCAAAGATCTTGTGTCGTTTTCGCTTATATTATGGAGCTTTATAGGTGTGCTTCATGAAATTGTGGTTGCATTTTCTCCCGACGAATTATATGGAAACGGGATGTATGTGGCGACCTATTTGAAAATTATTTCTTATATAGCCTTGCTTATTATGTTGATTAAAGAATACCATCGTATCCACCAAAGTTCTATTTGTGATATTGGCTCTGCTATTGAGCGGTATCAACAGGAAATCATCCATTATACCCACGAATTGCAGCGTAGTAATCAGGAACTTGATGATTTTTGCTATGTCGTTTCACATGACCTCAAGGAGCCTCTGCGGGGTATTCACAATTATTCAACGTTCCTGCAGCAAGATTATGGCGATAAAATGGATGAAAATGGTAATCGTATGCTGAACTCCATTACGCGTTTATCCTCGCGTATGGAAGGATTGCTGGAAGCTCTTTTATATTATTCTCAGGTTGGGCGTGTTGAGCTTGCTGTTAAAGAGACGGATATCAATGAGATTGTTGATAAGGTGCTGGAAACCCTGGAGCCGCTGATTGAAGAAAAAAAGATTGAGTTAAAAATTCCTCGTCATTTTCCGATTATAAGATGTGATCATATCCGTGTGGCAGAAGTCTTTCGAAATCTTGTTGTGAATGCGATCAAATATAATGACAAAGAGCATAAAAGCCTGGAAATCGGGTGGTTGGATAAGAAGCGGGATAATAAGACCGTATTCTACGTTAAAGATAATGGTATTGGCATTAATAAGGATCAATTTGAAGCGATCTTTAAGATTTTTAAACGTTTGCATGGACAAGAACAATTCGGTGGTGGAACTGGTTCGGGCTTAACGATCATTAAAAAAATTCTGGAGCGAATGAACAATATTATCTGGTTAGAATCTGAAGTGGGAAAGGGAACAACATTCTTTTTCACCTTAGGTGAATGAAGATTTAGTAAGGAATATGGGGATGAATCAACCAAAAAAATATCAGATCATGGTGATTGAAGATAGCGATGATGATTTCTACGCGACCAAAAGGGCGCTGCAATCGAGTCAATCGCAATCGGAGTTAATTCGTTTTGTGAGTGCAGAAGATGGAATTCGTCATCTTTTTCAAGCGGTGAACATGCCAGATTTAATCTTAATGGATTTAAATTTACCTGGACAGAGTGGTATTGAAGCAACACGAAAAATTAAATCGCAAAATACCTATAAAGACATACCAATTGTGATGCTCTCATCGTCACCCAACGCCAAGGATATTGAAGAGGCATACCGGGCAGGTGTCGTGCAATATCTGCATAAAAGTTTTGATGTGAATGTATATTTCAATCACATACGTGATGTAACGCGTCAATGT
Organism: Alphaproteobacteria bacterium; assembly: GCA_016722515.1. Classification (NCBI taxonomy): domain Bacteria; kingdom Pseudomonadati; phylum Pseudomonadota; class Alphaproteobacteria; species Alphaproteobacteria bacterium. The sequence goes on along the minus strand of JADKJE010000004.1, from coordinate 145,869 downwards.
TTAGACAGTAAATAGGAGTGGTGATGTTTAAAATATTAATCGTGGATGATAGTGCTGCTGACAGAGAAGCGTATATCCGCTTTTTACGTCAGGATACCGATCATGACTATGTTTATTTTGAGGCCGAATCCGGAATGGAAGGTATCCAATTCTATAAAGCAGAAAGGCCCGACTGTGTCTTACTTGATTATCTTTTGCCTGATATTGATGGTGCCCAAGTGGTAACCGAATTAAGGCGGTTGGAAGAGCATGTTCCCATCGTAATCTTGACTGGACATGGAAGTGACCAGGTGGCCAAGGATACGATGGCCAAAGGTGCCCAGGATTACCTGGTTAAAGGTGTCATCACGGCATCGGCGATGCGTCGTGTGGTGAATAACACCATTGAGCGGATTCAATTATTTAGAAAAATCACCGATCAAAACAAAGAGCTTAAAAAGGAAATCGAAGAACGCATTGACGCGCAAAAGAAGCTTCAAGCCTATACCAAAGAGTTAGAAATTGCCCGTGATATCGCGCAGGAAGCCTCGCGGGAAAAAAGTAATTTCTTGGCGAATATGAGTCATGAAATCCGGACGCCAATGAATGGTGTCATTGGTATGACCGAACTGATGTTAAATACTCAGCTTACCGAAAAGCAGATGAAATATGCTAAAACCATCTATAACTCGGGAGAAGTATTGCTGGGCATTATCAATAACATTCTTGATTTTTCTAAAATTGAAGCAGGAGAACTGAAATTATTATCTGAAACGGTTGTACTAAATGATATTGCTAAGGCTTCGGTAGAGTTGATGACACCCAATGCAGAGAAAAATAAAAATATCCTTAAATTAGAATATAACCCAGATCAACCGTATAAGGTTATGAGTGATTCACTGCGTTTAAGCCAGGTATTTAATAATTTGATTGGCAATGCCGTGAAGTTTACCAAAGATGGGACGGTAACCGTTCGCATTTCCGAAGTGTCGCGTCAACGTGATCAGGTAACAGTGTTATTCGAATTTATCGATACAGGGGTAGGGATTGCAGCCGACAAAATGGATAAAATGTTTGGACATTTTGTTCAGGCAGAAATGTCTACAACCAAGACATTTGGCGGGACCGGATTGGGTCTTGCTATTTGCCAGCGTTTAGTTGGTTTAATGGGGAGCGTTATCAAAATTGACAGTGAGTTGGGAAAGGGGTCTCGTTTCTATTTTGAACTGACTCTGCCAACGGCTTAAACAAGGATGTAACGCATAAAAATGTATCAGCATGAGGGGGGATTTCATGCGCTATTTAGTAACGGGTGGGTGTGGATTTATCGGATCTCATTTGGTGGATGCTTTGATTAAGCAGGGCCATGACGTGGATATTCTTGATAATTTATCAACGGGAAAACGTGAGAATGCGCATAAGCAAGCCAATGTTATTGTCGGCGATATCTGCGATGAAATATTGGTAGCAAGTTTAGTACGCAATGCCGATGGCTGTTTTCACCTGGCGGCGGTTGCGTCTGTTCAGAAATCGGTAGAAGCCTGGTTGAGTACCCATAAAACTAATGCCAGTGGCACGGTTACGATTTTTGATGCAATTGCTCATCAAAAAACGCAGATACCGGTGGTTTATGCATCCTCTGCTGCGGTCTATGGCGATAATCCTAAAATGCCCCTTACCGAGGACACGCCCGTGAATCCCATTACGGCGTATGGCGCGGATAAATATAGTTGTGAGGTTAATGGTAAGGTAGCGTATTTGGTCCATGGTATTCCAACACTTGGTTTGCGGTTTTTTAATGTCTATGGCCCAAGACAAGATCCTAAATCGCCATATTCCGGGGTTATTTCAATTTTCTCTAATCATATTGCTGACAATAAACCCATCAAAGTATTCGGTGATGGTGAACAGATGCGTGATTTTATCTATGTACAGGATGTGGTGGAAACCATGATGCGGGGAATGAGTCAATTATCATCGCGCAAAGGCGCTTGGGTTCTCAATGTTTGTACAGGCCAAGGAACAACATTGAACCGATTGATTCATACACTGGAAGAGGTAGCAGGACAGCGGGCAATCAGTGAATATTGTCCATCTCGTGCCGGCGATATCCGTGTGTCACTGGGGGATAATCATCAGTTGCAGCGGTTTTTGGATCATCGGCCTTCTATTGAACTGCACCAAGGCCTTTCCTCACTTATTTTAGAATTAAAAGGGCATGTATGAAAAAAAAGATCGTTACATGGGCTATCCTCGTTATTCCTGTTTTGCTGGTTGTCATATTAGGCTCTATGATGGGTTTTTCATTTGCCAGCACAAAAACAAACAAGCCTGTACTTAGTGATTCGACTTCACAATGGGGTGCTTTTCTTCATCACGAAACCATTCCCGAAGATCTTGAAAAAGCAAACCCACTTGTATTTTCCTATGAAACTCATCCACCCCTTCAATCCTACATCGACCGGAATAAAACATTACTAGCAGAATTAAATGTGATCGATGTTGCTTCTGGAGAACTTGGCTATGAACGGGCTGAAGATAGTAAATTAATGATGGGGCCCAGCAATCGGGATGCCTCTCACATGTTGGTGGATATACGTAAAGCCGATTGGAAGCAATATCTGATTGAAAGCAAACTTCAGTCATTATTATTGCGAAGATTCCAAGGCGTGTACATCGATAGCCTGCATGAAGCACGGGAACTAGAAGCCAGAGATCCTAAACGTTATGCTGGCATGGTCGCATCGGTGGTCGAAGTGATCAAGGCGATACGTTATCAATATCCATCGGTTATCATCGCCGTTGATTATGATGAAACACTGACCCCCCAATTATTACCGGTTGTTCAATATGTGATTGCTGATTCGATCATCACCACACCGGATGCAATAGCGAGGCCGGCTCAAGAATCGATGCGTGCCTTACGACTTCTAGGCCAATGGAAACATCAATATCCTCAGTTGACGGTCTTAGTAAAAGAGCAGTGGAATCAGGATGATAGCAAAGGCCAAGCTGATTTGGCGAATAAAATCAGACAAAATGGATTTGTTCCTTTTGTTAGAAGGATGGCCGACCCTAAGGTCGTACTGAGAGGAAAGTAATATGATATCTCACCTGAAAAAGTTTCTTATCGGATGCTTCGTTGCGGTAGGGTGTCAGTGGATGATGCCACATGATGCGTTTGCTCAGCCTGTTCCACGGGTGGTGATCGCCCTTTATAATGGTGAGGGGATTGATGGTGTCCGCTTTTCTCCTACCCATCGATTTGCAGAAATGCCGTTAAACCAAGTGGGATTGGTCGTTGAACATTATGATGTTCGCAAAGGATTACCGGATATCAAAGGCCGCAAGGACGTACGCGGAGTGTTGACATGGTATTCTTCTGGAACACGCATGAAAAACCCACAGGCATATTTGAAATGGGCTGAGGATGTCATTAATTCTGACAAAAAATTAGTGATTCTGGGAGATCCTGGTTTTTATGTTGATAGTCAAAATCATGAAACGCCAGTCTATCAAATTAACCATTTATATTCCAAGTTAGGCATTCAAGATAATGATGAATGGGTGAATGTCATACGCAATGTGGTGTTTATCAAAAAAGATTTGGAGATGGTTGATTTTGAACGGCAGCTGACCAAATTTTTATTTCCTTACCAAAGAATTAGTGTGGTTGGCAAGGATACAACATCTTATTTAACGGTTCAGCAAGGCGATGATACAAATACGCGCAGCCACCTGGTCGTGACCAATCCGCATGGCGGGTTTGTGGCTGAAAATTACGCGTTTTATTTACACGAAGAATATGATGGTGCAGGTAGGAAGCCTATCGAAATTGGCGGTGATACCTCCATGACCAATAAAGAAATCCGCATGTGGAATATTAATCCCTTCGCGTTTTTTAGCAAAGCGTTTCAAACCGATGATTTACCCAAACCCGATGCATCAACGCTGGCTGGGCGCAGAATTTATTACAGTCATATCGACGGGGATGGCTGGAATAATGTGACCTATGTTGAAAAATACCGTCACCAGGACGTGCTTTCATCGCAAGTGATTATGGATAATGCGATTAAAGCTTATCCAGACCTACCCATTACCGTTGCTCCTATTGCCGCTGAAATGGATTTGAGCTGGGCTGGCATTCCCGACGGTATTCGCGTTGCTAAACAATTATTTGCCCTGCCTCACGTTGAAGTGGGTTCGCATACATTTACGCACCCTTACGAGTGGCAGTTTTTTGAACATTATAACCGTGAATTAGAAAAAGGTTATAGCCCTATGGGTAAGCGTTATAATCCAAATGCGTCGCCCCTTTACGTCAAAATAGCCAATTTGATTTCTAAAACGCAAGCACGCGTACAAGGTTATAAGGGGAGATGGCGTGAAGGCTCTCTGTATGAAATGCCACGGGCTTATTTGGAGAAATCCTTTGATCTAAACAGGGAAGTTGCTGGTTCAATTCAGGCAATTCAAAAAGTAGCGCCTAAAAATAAGCCGGTCAACATATTGATGTGGTCTGGAAATACTATGCCGTATGAAGAGGCGATTAAAAAAGTAAGGGAAGCAGGCATTGCTAATATCAATGGTGGTGACAGCCGCTATGACCGTGAATATCCCTCCTATGGTTGGGTTTCACCTCTTGGTCTAAGACGCGGCAACGAATTGCAGGTTTACTCTTCAAGCAGTAATGAAAACACCTATACCGACTTATGGACGGGGCGGTATCATGGTTTTAAATATTTATTATCGACGATAAAGAACACGGATTTTCCGATGCGTGTGAAACCCTTTAATATCTATTACCATATGTATACCGGAGAAAAAGAAGCAAGCCTGGATGCCCTAAAACAAAATCTTGATTATGCCATGCAACAGGATATCACGCCGGTAGAAGCCAGTGAATACTCACGTATTGTTCAAGGATTTTATCGTGTGCAGTTAGAAGAATTGCCCGGTAATGCCTGGATTGTCAGAAATAGAGGAGAACTACAGACGATACGGTTTGATAAGGCATCCAAAAAGGCAATCGATTTTGAGCGATCAAGAGGGGTTATTGGTGAGCGGCAATTTCAAGGATCGCTCTATGTTTACCTGGATGCAAACGAACCCGATCCGGTTATTACATTAAAAACGCTCTCATCGTTTATGGGACCTGCAAATGAAGATCGTCCCTACCTGGTGGACAGCCGCTGGTTAATCAATCATTTAAAAATCGGTGATTCAGGTTATGCCTTTAGTACACGAGGCTATGGTCGTGGCGAAATGAAATGGTATGTCCCTGATGAGGGCAATTACCAAATTGAAGTCCATGGAACATCCACACCGTTTATAACCCATGCAAAACGACAATCTGATGGAACCATACGTTTTGTATTGCCCAAACAAGATAGTTTGCAACCCATTGAGGTAAAGGTAACTAACCGTGACAAGGGGTAATCGAATCATCAGGTATGGGCATCGATTTATTTCCAACGTGAGCCGTTTGGGCGTGGTTGTGTGCCTGTTTATGGCAATCTGTTTGCCTGGCTTCGTGTGGGCACAGCCGATTCCTCGTGTGGTCATTGGCTTATATAATGGCGAAGGGGTCGAAGGCGTACGTTATTCACCGACCCATCGATTGGCCGAAATGCCGTTGAATCAATTGGGCCTAACCATGGAGCATTACGATATCCGCAAGGGGTTGCCTAATATTAAAGGCCGTCACGATGTGCGTGGTGTTATCACCTGGTTTTCACCCGGTACTCATATGGGCAACCCAGCGGATTACCTTAAATGGGCCTCAGAAGTGATCGATTCGGGTAAAAAATTTGTGATCATTGGCGACCCTGGATTTTATGAAGATAAATTGGGAAAAGAAACGCCGGTCTATTTGATCAATCAGTTTCTTGCAAAGATTGGTCTTCGTGATGAAGATGAATGGGTTAATCTCACCTATCATGTGAAATACATCAAGAAAGATTTGGAGATGGTTGATTTTGAGCGCTTGCTTACCGGGTTCTTAATGCCCTATCAGCGGATGATGGCTATTAGTAAAGATACGGTCTCGCACCTGGTGGTAGAGCAAGGCGATAATGAATCTACCCGCAGTCACCTGGTGGTAAGCCATCCTAACGGTGGTTATGTGGCAGATAATTATGGTTTTTATTTCCAGGAAACGCCTGAAGATCTAGGCCGCAGTAAGGCGGTACAGGCTGGTGTCGATACATCCATGCGTGGACATGAAATACGGATGTGGTACATCAATCCATTTGTCTATTTTGGAAAAGTATTTCAAACCGATAACATGCCAAGGCCCGATGTAACCACGATCGCAGGCAGGCGAATTTATTACAGCCATATCGATGGCGATGGCTGGAATAATATTTCATCGGTTGAAGAGTATCGTGGTAATGAAGTCTTATCGTCGGAAGTGGTGATGGAGCATGCCATTAAAGCGTATCCCGACTTACCGGTGACGGTATCACCCATCGCTGCTGATATTGATACTCAATGGGTTGGTACTGAAGAAAGCAGAAGGGTTGCGAAGGAATTATTAGCCTTACCTCAAGTGGAAGTGGCGACTCATACCTACAGCCATCCCTATGAGTGGGAATTTTTTGAACAGTATAGTAAAGAAAAAGAATCGCCTTATATGCCCTTATATCGACGGGTTAGCCGTAATGCTTCCCCTCTGTTTGTTAAGCTCTATCAAAAATTAGCCAAAACTCAGGAACGCGTTCAGCGTAAAGAAAATAAGATAATTGATTACGAAATTCCACGCGCTTTTGCCGATAAGCCTTTTGATTTGGCTAACGAAATTAAGGGCTCTGTGAATAAAATAAAAGCCTTAGCACCCGCGGACAAACCTGTAACCATGCTTATGTGGTCTGGTAATACGGCTCCTTTTAAAACCGCCTTTGAAAAAGTCAAAGAAGCAGGATTGCGTAATATCAATGGTGGCGATAGTCGCTATGACCGCGAGTATCCTTCCTATGGCTGGGTGGCACCTGTGGGGATTAAAATCGGTGATTACGTACAGGTTTATTCATCCAATAGTAATGAGAATACCTATACCGATTTATGGACAGGACGTTTCCATGGGTTCAGATTTTTAATTACGACGCTAAAAAATACAGAATTTCCTATGCGCGTAAAACCGCTTAATATCTATTACCATATGTATTCTGGTGAAAAAGATGCAAGTCTGATCGCGCTGGAAGATAATTTCAATTATGCAATGGCCAATGAGATTGCGCCCATTGAGGCGAGTCTGTATGCGGGCATTATTGAAGGATTCTATCACCTACAAGTGGAAGCCGTCCCCGGAGATGGCTGGCTGGTTAAAAATCGTGGAGATTTACAGACGATCCGCTTTGACAAAGCATCGATGAAGGGGGTTGATTTTTCTAAATCTAAGGGCATCATTGGCGAACGTCATTATCAAGGTTCCCTCTATATTTACCTCGATGCTGCAGAGAGTGAGCCTGTTATTTATCTTAAAGCATTGCCAACTTTATTGGGTTCTCCAACGGATGCGAAGCCGTATCTTATCTCTAGCCGTTGGCTTATTCATCATACGCATTATCAAGGAAAGAGTGTTGAGTTTACCGCCCGGGGATATGGTTTGGGTGAAATGCAATGGTCTATACCTCAAGGAACCCATGCTAAAGTGAGTATAGCTGGAATTAATAAGGTTATGGATGTCGTTCGTCAGCAAGATGGAACAATCCGTTTCTGGTTGCCAAAACAATATGGCGCCAAGCCGATCCAGGTTAAAATTGAATGGTTATAAGCTAACAATCACGAAAAAGGGTGAATCAGTTTAACACGGGGGAAGTATGCTCGATAGTGATGAATATCCCGTGTGATCAGAGGAATATCTAAAATTGCTGCATGGGCACCTATAAAAAAATCAGGCAGAGGAGTCTCTTTTTTTCCACCCAGGGTGCGGTATTTTAGAAAGGCTTTTCCAGCAAGAAATGCAGCTTCGTAAGGTAAGTCCAATCGTTTAAACGGTTGAATGGCTTCGTCTAATGGTTCCATCTGTTCATATTTAACAGAGATTTCGGCATAGATGATGGGGTTGATTGCAATCGTATCAAGTTGTGAGTCCACAATATTAAATGACCATTCTCCCCATACGGGATTTTCGGTCATGATATCAATAATGACATTGCTATCAATGAGAATCATCGCGTGTGAGTTCCATAATTTCTTCTGTGGTAAATTTACCTCTAGCAATGCCGCGAAGCTTTGTCAATCTTGATTGTGTTTTTTTTATGTAAACTTTGCCATCTTCCTCTACAAAAGCAATGTCTGTGTGGGGGAAGAATCCATACTTTTCACGGATATCTTGGGGAATCGTAACTTGTCCTTTTTGGGTGATCATCATAAAAACAACCTCCAGTAGTATTACTCTTACTAGTAATGGTAATACTACTGGGGTAAATTGTCAAGCAATGCGTAAAGACAATCAAAAATTGCATGGGGCGTGGGAGTAATGCGTATTATTGGACTCTGCCCCTTTTTTGAGGGGGGCTACGCTTCCTAAGACATTTCGAGCATGCGTACTAGCGGAATTTTTGCCTGGTCTAACAGTGCCATGTCCACCTGTAGGGCAGGCGTTTGGTCGCGCAGGCATAGATAGAGTTTTTCGATGGTATTGAGTCTCATGAATGGACAATGGTTACAGGAGGTGCATGAACCTTCCGAACCCGCTACGTCATAAAAACGACTTCCCGGAGAGAGTTTTTTCATCTGGTGGATGATGCCAGCTTCGGTGAGGACGATAAAATCAGATCCAGGATGTCTTCCGGTAAAGCTTAGCAGCGAACTGGTGGAGCCAATATGGCTGGCATGTCTGAGTAAATGCTCGGGGCATTCAGGATGGGCAATGACGTGGGCTGCTGGATGTTGGGTTTTAAGCTGAATTAAAGACCGTTCAGAAAATTGCTCATGGACAATACAGGTTCCTTGCCATAAAACCATATCACGACCGGTTTTTTTAGCCAGGTAAGCGCCCAGATATTTATCAGGGGCAAACAGGATGGGTTGATCTTTCGGGATCTGGTTGATGATTCGTTCAGCATTAGAGGAGGTTACAATGATATCAGACATTGCCTTGATCTCAGCTGAGGAGTTTATATAAGTCAAAACCAGATGGTCTGGATATTTTTTGCGGAAGAAATCAAATGCCTGCGGCTGGCACGATTCTTCTAATGAGCAACCGGCTTGAAGGTCGGGGATCAGTACGGTTTTATGGGGATTAAGGATTTTAGCGACTTCACCCATAAAAGTAACACCACAAAAAACAATGGTGCTGGCATCTGTTGACGCCGCTTTACGAGAGAGCTCAAGGGAATCTCCGACGAAATCGGCGATATCCTGAATTTCGCTGTCCTGATAATAGTGGGCAAGGATGACCGCATTGCGTTCTTTACGCAAGGCTTCAATCTCGGCAAACACGTCAAGGGTGCTATCGATTAGAAAAGGATCGGGTTTGTGTGTCTGCGTCAGAGGTGAAAGAGTCGGTGTAACCATAGTTTTAGCGTTTTGTGTGAGCAAGGATGATAGCATAATATGTGTTATAAAGCAAATAGAGACGGGAGTTGAAACGAGGCTTATAACTCGGTATTCCAAGATCAAAACTGGGGAGGGGCTAAAGATAACCATAAAATCGCTGTTTTGTTTCTTAAAGCCTGTGTGACGTGAAGGATATGGAATTGCGCTAGTCGCGCAATACGTGTTGTGCTGGATACCCACCTCTTTTAATCAGCACTCGCCTACGGCTCATACTGATTAAAAAAGGTGAGTATGACGGTGTGTATGGGTAAAAATCCATCCCAAAAAACGCCGTTCTCCTCGGTTGTTAGATGAGCGGTGAGCCGTAAGCGAGCGCTCATCTAACAACCGAGGATCCAGAACAACACGAATTGCGCGACTAGCGCAATTCCAAATTCATCTCGCGTTAGAAGGCTAAGGCGTACAGTTTGAATAATCCCTGGCCCATGTCCCATCTTCCTGGCATATTTCAAGTACAGTCCCTGAGTGGCCTGAAGGGCATTCGCCTCCCGAAGAGACATCTCCTTCAACCAGTCTGTACGAACCGATAGTCTCACCACCGCATTTTTTGGCAATACAGGTATTAGACGTGGTTACCCAGTTTGCACCGGATGATGGGCAGGTTTGAAGCATGGCTCCAGCTTCACCATCAGGGCAACTGAGAGTTTGAGTAGCACCCGGAGTTGAGCATGGGCTGCTGGCCTGACATGTATTGGTGATGGCTTTCCACTGCTTGCCAGAGCGTTGATCGATGGTACAGACGCTCGTGTATTCGCCGGACGTAAAGCTACCACTGCAGGTTTTAACCGTTGTTGAAATATAGCCGATATTGCGGGGAGTGCCGCTTTCAGAACACGTGATAGGAACGCAGCTGGATGTCACTGGTGTATCATAAACACCATTGGTACACGTTTGGCTGATACTGCCGGTGTATCCTATGGGACACGGTAAACTGCGTGCTGACGAGCATGAATCCCCAGCTTTTGCCGAGCATGGGAAGGTGCTTGGATTTTGTGTTTCCCAGACGGCCCCTTGGGTGCAAATTTCTTTGTATGTTCCTGTATAAGCGCTTGGACAGGTTAGATTTCGGGTCTCTTGATACGTGTTACCACCATAGCAGCGGATAATTTCACAGCGTTTCTCTATTTCCCAGCTGCCATTTGCCTGGCACACTCTCAAGACTTTCCCTTCATAACCATCGGGACATTGGTTACCGGTAGTGCTGTCAACCTGCACTTCACCTTCGACGCCGGTGGGGCTGGAACAGGTAGCCAACGTTCCTGGTGTTTCGGTTTTGGATTGAGCACGGCCTAATATTTTAAGAATGCAGACGTCATTATCATTGGCGATATTATATTTGCCTGATAAAACGCAGCCCGTTCCAGAGCCACGTACGCGTCCTTTGTTCGGGTCGCTATCATCAACGCGTTGATCAATGTTGGCGGCTTGATCTGGAGTTAAAACACCATTTGATTCGGCGTTAGGTGAGGTGGAAAAACCAGCTATTTCAAAATACAGCCCTAACGTGGAGTCTTTGCGAACTTTATAGCCGCTATTGCGGAAGGGGGCTACAGGCACCCCTTTGCCTGGTTCATAGCGGCTGGTTCCATCAAATTTAGCAGCAGTAAAAATAGAGGCTGCCTGCAAATGATGCCAGAATAATAAATCTTCATTGCCGGTTGCGCTGATACTGCTGTCACCATTACCATTGGTTTCGCCGGGAAAGAATGTATCAAAATTGGTAATATCTCCCGGGGGGGCACCATAGATTTTTTCAAAGTCTTCGGCCATGTCAGTAAAATGTTGAACATCTTCAATCATACGGTTTGCTTTAGCACCTTTGAGCAATGCCGAAGCCCCGACAACGGCTAAAATAAGCAAGCCAATAATAACCAGTACCACGCTCATTTCTACGAGTGTAAAGCCTTTCAAGCTGTTATGAAATTTAAGGATACCTCTACCGTTGGGCATGAGCAAACATCTCCGTGCAAACACCATTGCTATCCTTCTAGTGTAACACAGGGTATATTAATGGTTTATGAAGAATTGCAAAGTAGATATAAAAGTATATATAGTAGTGTCTATCGAACATTGATGACGGCATGTTGCAAGAGACTAAACAGGCTGTTCCAGGCCTTCAATTACAACTTGACCCTAACGTAAAACTCCGCTATTGCTAGGAACATATAACTTTAAGTATGTTTGTTTTAACGCAAGGAACATTATGTCGTCTCCGTCTCCAAGCAGTTCTTCGAGCAGCTCTTCACGCAAGCGGCCTTTGTCGCCGCATTTGTCTATTTATAAACCACAGATCACCTCGACACTTTCTATCCTTCACCGTATAACGGGAGTGATTATTTATACTGGGCTGGTTGGCTTGGTGTGGTTGTTTGTGTTTGCCGCATATGGCTATTCTATTGAAGGGGTTGCAGGCATATTGCGCTCACCAGTGGGTTTAGTTGTGTTGTTGGGATGGGCTTTTTGTTTGTATTATCATCTCTGCAATGGTATTCGCCATTTGTTTTGGGATATGGGCAAGGGCTATGCACTTACCACAGTCACCAAAAGTGGTATCGCAGCGCTTGTTGGAGCTAGTGTGTTGACACTGGCCAGCGCTGTCTATGTGTTTAAAATCGGGATGTAGAGTAAGAGGTTTATATGTCACTGCAAACTCCACTGGGGCGCGTTAAAGGTTTGGGTTCAGCAAGGCATGGCGTAAAGCATTGGCTTGCGCAGCGTGTGACGGCGGTTGCCTTGGTTCCACTTGTTGTCTGGTTTGTGCTTGCTGCATTATGTTTTGCGCTAAATGGGCAGGGGCTGATGCCATATTTGCAAAATCCATTTCGTGCTGTTATTGCATGACGTTTGTTGCGGTAAGCCTTTACCACGGAAGTTTAGGGCTGCAGGTGGTTATCGAAGATTATGTGCATTGCCATAAGGGACGTGCAATTCTGATTTACACCATGCGTTTTTTGACTCTGCTTACGATGATCGCTGGCGTGTTAGCCATACTTAAATTACACCTGAATGGTGGAGCGTAAAACTACTTCTGAAATTGGATGATTTCTATGACAAAGACACAAGGTTATAAAATTATTGACCATACCTATGATGTGGTTGTTGTTGGTGCTGGTGGCGCAGGATTGCGTGCTACATTTGGCATGGCAGAAAAAGGCCTTAAAACCGCATGTATATCCAAAGTATTCCCAACACGTAGCCACACGGTGGCAGCGCAGGGTGGTATCAGCGCGGCGCTTGGAAATATGGGTGAAGATGATTGGCGTTGGCATTTTTATGATACTATTAAAGGATCAGACTGGTTAGGTGACCAGGACGCTATCGAGTATATGTGCAAGGAAGCGCTTCCGGCTATTTTAGAGCTCGAACATTATGGCGTTCCTTTTTCGCGCACGGAAGCCGGAAAAATTTATCAACGTCCATTTGGTGGGATGACCACGCATTATGGTCAGGGTAAAGCAGCACAACGTACCTGTGCAGCGGCCGACAGAACGGGACATGCTATTTTGCATACGCTGTACCAGCAATCGCTGAAACATAAAGCTGAGTTTTTTATCGAATATTTTGCCCTTGATCTGATTATGGATGATGAAGGTGCCTGCTGTGGCGTGATTGCCTGGAATTTAGACGATGGCACCATCCATCGTTTCCGTGCTCATTTAGTGGTAATGGCAACCGGTGGATATGGGCGTTCGTACTTTTCCTGTACATCGGCGCATACCTGTACGGGCGATGGCAATGCGATGGCGCTGCGTGCTGGTTTACCGCTTCAGGACATGGAATTTGTGCAGTTTCATCCAACCGGTATTTACGGTTCGGGGTGCTTGATTACCGAAGGCGTGCGTGGCGAAGGTGGTTACCTGGTAAATTATGAAGGTGAACGTTTTATGGAACGTTACGCGCCTTCTGCTAAAGACCTGGCGTCACGCGATGTGGTTAGCCGAGCGATGACCATCGAAATTCGCGAAGGGCGGGGAGTTGGTCCGCTTAAAGACCATATCTATCTGCACCTCGATCATCTGGATCCCGAGATTATCCATGCGCGTTTGCCGGGGATTGCCGAAACCGCACGGGTATTTGCAGGGGTGGATGTCACCAAACAACCTATTCCCGTATTACCGACCGTGCATTATAACATGGGTGGTGTACCTACCAATTATCATGGTGAGGTTGTTACGATTAAAGGTAACGATACGGATGCCGTGGTGCCAGGATTAATGGCTATCGGTGAAGCGGCCTGCGTATCGGTGCATGGTGCAAATCGTTTAGGGTCAAACTCCTTGTTAGATCTGGTGGTATTTGGCCGTGCGGCAGCAAACAGGGCTGCACAGGTGGTAAAACCTGGTCAGGCGCATCGTCCGTTTCCAGCGAATGCCGGTCAGGATACCTTGGCGCGTTTTGATGCGCTGCGTCATTCATCTGGGCCATTATCGGCATCGCATATTCGTTCTGAGATGCAGAAAACCATGCAAAATTATGCGGCAGTATTCCGGGTTCATGATTCATTGGATGAAGGCACGAAGCTGATGCATAAAACATTTGAATCGTTCAAAGATATTGGCATTCAGGATCGTGGCTTGGTATGGAATAGTGACCTGGTGGAAGCCTGGGAGTTATATAATCTTTTGCCGCAAGCATTGGTGACCATTGAATGTGCATTGAATCGTCCAGAAAGCCGTGGCGCTCACGCACGTGAGGATTATCCCGATCGTGATGATAAAAATTGGTTAAAACATACCGTTGCCTGGATCAATACAGACGAATCCGCTAAGAATACGGGTGAGGCAACCATTGATTATAGGCCGGTGCATCTTTATACATTGACCAACGAAGTACAAGTGGTTGCGCCAAAGAAACGTGTATACTAAACTTTAAAGAGATAAAACGGGTAGCATATGGTTGAGTTTCGTTTACCAGAGAATTCAGTAGTCAGGGAAGGGCGTTATTATAAAGCCCCAGAAGGTGCCAAAACCATTCGGAAATTCCGCATTTACCGTTGGGATCCCGAGACCGGTGAAAATCCACATTGGGATACCTATGAGGTCGATACCGCCGTGTGTGGGCCAATGATCCTGGATGCGTTGATCTGGATTAAAAATAACATCGATTCCACCCTGACTTTCCGCCGTTCGTGCCGTGAAGGGATTTGTGGCAGTTGTTCGATGAATATTGGTGATGGTAAGGGGACGAATACGCTTGCTTGTATTAAAGGGATTGATGAGTTTAAAGAGACAATCACCATCAGCCCATTGCCGCATATGCAAGTGGTTAAGGATCTCGTCCCTGACCTGACGCATTTCTATGCGCAATATGAATCGATTGAGCCGTGGCTTAAAAGCTCTTCGGCGGCGCCTGCCAGCAGCGAACGTTTGCAAAGCCCAGAAGACCGTGAAAAGTTAGATGGCCTTTATGAATGTATTTTATGCGCCTGTTGTTCAACCAGTTGCCCAAGCTATTGGTGGAACAGTGAGCAGTATCTAGGTCCTGCTGTTTTACTGCAAGCCTATCGCTGGTTGATTGATAGCCGCGATGAGACCACTGGCGACCGCTTAGACCAGCTGGAAGATCCATTCCGCCTCTATCGCTGCCACACCATCATGAATTGCGCCAAAACCTGCCCTAAAGGCTTAAATCCTGCTAAGGCCATTGGTGAGATTAAAAAGATGATTGCTGTGAGGCATGGCGAGTAATAAAGAAAGCTGAAAATTCGGGTAACTATTTTGTGAAAGTAGCGTTCTTTAACTGCCGACCTTGGAACGAGTGTTTAGTGAGCAGCTTGGTGATATTGTTACAGTGTAAACCGTACATGCATTTGTATCTATAAGAAACTAATTTTTCTACATTGGGTGTGGAGGCATGACGAGAATATGGATGTTTTAGCATTAAGTGTATTTAAATGCATAGTAACAATTTGTTTTTGTGAATTATTTACAAAAAAATAGCTCTACTAGTCTTGTGCTTGGAAGATCGTTAATATCAAAATTGACGGAGTCCAAACTTAAAAATAGTGTGATATCAAATATCAAAATAGTGAGGGTTCAACTTGTAAAATAGTGGAGCTTCTGTTAGACTGATAGGAGGTGGTCTCCTGGGGCCATCGTGATCGTTCGAGAGAAAGCCATCATGACTTTACCTACTGTCAAATATGCACGTTGGCAATACAACAAAATTGAACAAGGCTTGATTTTCAGGCGGGTTTTGGTTTTGGAGGGAGCCAGGCAATCAGGCAAGACGACCCTGGCTAAAGAGCTTTCCGGGGCGGATGCGATTTATTATACGTTAGATGATATTACTTTACTGAAGTCAGCACTGGATGATCCGCATGGGTTTGTCAGCCATGGCAAAGGTGCGATGATTATTGATGAAATACAACGTGCGCCGATTTTACTTCAAGCCATCAAGAAAGATGTTGATGAAAACCAGGAGCCTGGACGATTTTTCTTAACCGGATCGGCGGACATAGGGCTGTTACCAGGCGTGACGGAATCATTGGCAGGGCGTATTATGAAAATACGGTTGCGCCCTCTGGCGTTGGGAGAGATTGATGGCCATTTACCCCATTTCTTAACTCATGCATTTCAGGGGCAGTTTTCCTTTTTTAAACATCAACTTCAAACAGGTGCTGTTTTAAACAAGGATGATTATATCCAAGAAGCCCTCAAAGGAGGGTATCCAGAAGCGCGGCGATTAGGTGAGAAAATGTCGAGGCGCTGGCATAAAGATTATCTTGATGCCCTTATGGATCGTGATTTAAAAGATATTGCCAATATCAAGCGTCACGATTCCATGCGCAAGTTAATTGAAGTGTTGGCCGCGTGGTCGAGTAAATTAATGGATGTTTCGGCGATAGGTTCGCAGCTGGCGTTAGCAAGGCCAACGTTGGATTCCTATATTAATGCATTAGAAACACTTTATCTGGTGGAACGGGTACCCGCATGGTCTAAAACAGATTTTAACCGTGTTGGCAAGCAGGACAAATTCTTCATGAGCGATACCGGGCTGATGGCTAGCATTTTGCGCTGGCGGTTGGAAGATATCCGCCTGGATGGTGAAAGGCATGGAAAGTTACTTGAAACATTGGTTTTTACACAATTAGCCGCTCAGATTGATGCCCAGGAAGAGGATTATCATTTGTATCATTACCGCGACCGGGACAAGCGTGAAATTGATTTTATAGTTGAAAACGAAAACGGTGATTTATTAGGCATTGAAGTCAAAGCCGGTTCTTCCATCAGTCATGACCATTTTAAACATTTGAAATGGTTTAAGGAACATAGTGCCAAGGACCAAGCCTTTACAGGTATTGTTCTCTATACAGGTGAGCATATCGTGCCATTTGGTGAACAAATGTGGGCTGTGCCCATGCGTGTGTTGTGGTTATAAAAAGATTAAATATTAACACTATATTATAACTTATAAAATATAATCAAATAAATAGTGGTTATATTGAGTAGGTTTTTGTGTCAAAAGCATCACCAGAAAACAGAGCTAATCAGATTGATTTTGGAAATAACCCCAAAGCAGCACTCAACCAGTTTATGGATGCAGTGAAGGATGAATTTGGGCTTTCGCAGGAGCAATTTAACGAATTTCGAAAAGGCCTTCAGAGTGGCGTGATGCACTTGTCGTGGATGGAAATAAACATCGAAAAAGGCGGCAGGGAAGTTGAGGATATTAATAGCGATAAACTGGGTAAAGTTAAAATAGAGAATCTAGGCGTTGATAGTAAAGATCTCAAAAAAGAATTAGAAACCCTACCTCCGGAACAAAGGTCAGCGCGCTTAGTAGAGGTGTATACGCAGGCATTGAATCAATCGTTAGATAAGGCCGTACCAGGTACGGAATTGCCGAAGAAAGAGGCAAAAAGCCAGGCTAACCAAGAGAGACAGAATAAGCAACCGGCTGCGGGTAAGGACGAAAAATCATCACAGAGTGATCGCTCATCGCAACGTGCAAAGCCTGAGAAAAAATCAATCTTAGAAAGGGTTACCCAGTGGCTTGAGAAAACAGTGGCTGCAATCACGACACTTTTTTCGGGTTCTCCTAGTTATAAAACCAAAAATAAAGAATCGCATGAAGAAAACATTGCGCTTCAATCAGCGCAACAGGTAGCGAAGCAGGCCAAGATAAAGGGCAAGGAGACAACCAAACGTCAAACAATATTGATGGGCGGTAAACCACCTTTGTCGGAAACGGATATGACGGAAGCTAGAAAAACCTTAAAGCAAATTGTTCAAAAACACCATAGCGGTGAGGTACGTGTGAATGACCATCGTTTCGGTCATTCACAGCATAGGAATAAATCAATGAATAAAATTTCTAAATAATTGAAGTTTTGTTTGTTTAAATAAGTAATTGATTAATTCTTATTTGTTAAAATGATGAGTGGGTAAGTAGTAATAAAAAGGGTTGGAGGTTTTTGGGTTATGAAGAATTATAATATAGATTTTGGGATTGCTAATCGAGTTACTGCCAATGATATCTTAAATGCAAGGTTAGATGAAATGGCTGGGGATGCAGGAATCCCAAACGGTGATGCCCATGTTGCCGATAGAAATGATTTTAAGTTACAAATGCGTACTACTCTGGCTCGTGCATATCCCCAACTGTTTAATGGTGCCGAAGTAAACTTAGCACATGATCGACCGAACTTCATAAGAGAAAATAATTATAGGCACTGTCGAATTTCATTTTCAGCAGATCCAACAAAAGATGCTGCGCGAACAGATATAGGTTTACCCGCTCTTGGAGGAGACGTGGTTGAATTACGGACCCATACTCGCATCAAAGCGGATAGATTTGTCCCAGCAATTCGTGGAAATGGGAATAAAATATTTTTGGTTAATCCTTCAGATCAGTCAATAGATCCGCTTTTAGAATCTTTGGGGTACTCCGATGAAGAGATCACTGCGGTTAAGACAGCGATGGGCAATGTCGAATCTATAAAAAAACTCGCTGCTCGAGAGGTAGGGGCTAATGGTGCAGCTAAGCTTGATGCATTAACAACACGGCGTGAGATTAGTATTGATATTAAAGCGGACCAACTTTATACCGATCAAGGAGTACGGAAGGAAGACGATCAGCTTGCGGCTAACAAAATTACTATTAATGCAAAAGTAGAAACAGCCGTTAAAGAACTTGGAACCAAATTTAAGTGTCCACCAGGCAAGGTCTTGGATACATATTTAACCAATTCTGGAATAGCGGTTGATGCTGACAATGCAGCGGAGATTAAAGTTAAATTGATGGACCGGTTGGAAAAAAAAGGTACTAGCTTTAAGGGAAAATCTCCCGCTCAGATAGAAGCAATAATTCTGGAGAAAGGATTTGATATTACCTCCGATAGGAAAGATGGTGACATAGTCAAATCAATTGCCGATGGAATTGCGAAAGCTAATGGCGGATTAATCAAAACTAAGTCTGAGCAAGCTGCTGACATAGTTACTGAAACTGCTCAAAAATATAAGGAAGAAAAAGAAAGATACAAAGATCAAGACAAACCTGAGCCCGCTTCGTGGGGGTCAGCTGCTAAAGATGCGGTTATGTCTAAATGGGGTTTGGTTGCGGCTGCTATTATTGCGGTGGCGCTCGTTGCGGTCATCGCTGCGCCTATGTTAGGCGTAGTGCTTCCCATTTCTGGTCCGTTGCTCGTTATCGGTGCCGTTGCTGTTGCTGGTTTAGTTGTAGGAGGAAAAGCCTCAATGAATCATACTGAGGCTGAAAAAGCCAATTTAAAGACATTTAAGGATGAACAACTTCAAGTAAAATTGGCAAAGGCGGGAGGTAAGGTTCAGGAGCCTGAAAAACTGTTGCATCAGGTTTTGGATAAAAATAACGAACTTGAAAAAAAGGCTAATAAATTTCAAGAAAAATATAAAGCAGAAAAGGCAAAAAATAAAGGAGTGAGGGCGATTGAATAAATGGTTTGAGACTGTTCATAATTCGGTACCGCCACAAAATTACATCATCCCCAGCCCCCGTGAGCTGGGGATCGAGCTTTGTCCAATATAATTTTTCTGCCTATTTTTTTAGTAGTACATTTCCCCCAAACTCCGTCATCTTCAACCTTTTAAAGTCGTATGAGCCGCTATTTGCTGCTCGTGAAACCGATACTGATGCCTGTGGGAATAAGGATGGAAGTATTAAGAAGAAGCCTAGATCTCCAGCCCTTTTTTCCGTGCTCGCCTGCGGCTCACACTCCAAAAAGGTCTGAAGATGACGGAGTTTGTGGAAACAGCCCACATTCAAAAACAAGATAGTTTTTCTGTCTGTTTTTTTAGTATTACATTTCCCCCAAACCACGGCAAGATCAACCTTTAAAGTCGTATGAGCCGCTATTTGCTGCTCGTGAAACCGATACTGATGCCTGTGGGAATAAGGATGGAAGTATTAAGAAGAAGCCTGGATCTCCAGCCCTTTTTTCCGTGCTCGCCTGCGGCTCACACTCCAAAAAGGTCTGAAGATGACGGAGTTTGTGGAAACAGCCCAATTCAAAAACAAGATAGTTTTTCTGTCTGTTTTTTTAGTATTACATTTCCCCAAACTCCGTCATCTTCAACCTTTTAAAGTCGTATGAGCCGCTATTTGCTGCTCGTGAAACCGATACTGATGCCTGTGGGAATAAGGATGGAAGTATTAAGAAGAAGCCTGGATCTCCAGCCCTTTTTTCCGTGCTCGCCTGCGGCTCACACTCCAAAAAGGTCTGAAGATGACGGAGTTTGTGGAAACAGCCCACATTCAAAAACAAGATAGTTTTTCTGTCTGTTCTTTTAGTATTACATTTCCCCCAAACTCCGTCATCTTCAACCTTTTAAAGTCGTATGAGCCGCTATTTGCTGCTCGTGAAACCGATACTGAAGCCTGTGGGAATAAGGATGGAAGTATTAAGAAGAAGCCTGGATCTCCAGCCCTTTTTCCCGTGCTCGCCTGCGGCTCACACTCCAAAAGGTCTGAAGATGACGGAGTTTGTGAAACAGCCCACATTCAAAAACAAGATAGTTTTTCTGTCTGTTCTTTTAGTATTACATTTCCCCCAAACTCCGTCATCTTCAATCTTTTAAAAGTAGTATGAGCCGCAGGCGAGTACTGCTTTAAAAGGTTGGAGACCCAGCACAACACCGATTGCGCGACGAGCGCAATTCCATTTTTTACTTCCCCAAAAAATCAGAATTCTATTAGCTTAGAAAATCCCTAACATCCGCTAATTTCCCCTTAATCGCTGCCGCTGTGGCCATACCTGGGCTCATCAAATGCGTGCGTCCACCACGGCCTTGACGGCCTTCAAAGTTACGGTTGGAGGTCGAGGCACAGCGTTCACCCGGTTCTAATTTATCGGCATTCATGGCCAGGCACATAGAACAACCTGGCTCACGCCATTCAAACCCAGCTTCGATGAAAATTTTATCAAGGCCTTCGGCTTCGGCTTGTTCTTTTACTTCACCCGATCCTGGAACGATCATCGCAAGGCTGACATTCGAAGCTACTTTATGCCCTTTGGCAATGGCAGCTACCTCACGCAAATCTTCAATCCGGCCATTGGTGCACGAACCGATAAAAACTTTATCGATGGTGATATCCTGCAATAAAGTACCCGGTTCTAATCCCATATAGTTCAACGCACGTTCAACCGAGCTGCGTTGCATATCATCATGGATATGGGCAGGGTTAGGAACCGTACCGGTAATAGGCAATACTTCTTCAGGGCTGGTTCCCCAGGTCACTTGTGGAACGATATCATGGGCGTTTAAGGTAATTTCCTTGCTGTAGGTCGCTCCAGGGTCAGAAGGCAGGGTACGCCAATAAGCAACCGCTTGATCCCATAAAGCACCTGCTGGCGCCTTCGGGCGGCCTTTTAAATAATCAAAGGTGATGTCATCCGGGGCGATCAAACCAGCGCGCGCACCTGCTTCAATGGTCATGTTACACAACGTCATGCGTGCTTCCATCGACAGATTGCGAATGGCTTCACCTGCATATTCAATCACATAACCCGTACCACCGGCGGTACCAATATGGCCAATAATCGCCAAGGCAATATCCTTTGCGGTAACACCGGCTGGCAATTGGCCATCGACAGTGATGCGCATGTTTTTAGCGTGTTTTTGAATCAATGTTTGCGTGGCAAGCACATGCTCCACTTCACTGGTTCCAATACCAAATGCAAGGGCACCAAATGCTCCATGGGTAGAGGTATGGCTGTCGCCGCAGACCATGGTGGTCCCTGGTAAGGAGAATCCTTGTTCAGGGCCAACAATATGCACAATCCCCTGACGCCTGTCCATCAGTGAAAAATATTCTACGCCAAAATCGTGGCAGTTATGTTCAAGCGTGTCCACCTGGATACGCGAGGTTTCGTCCTTAATACCATGGCTCCGGTCGGTGGTTGGTACATTATGGTCGGCAACCGCTAAATGACATTCTAACCGGCGTACCTTGCGCTTTGCAAGACGCAGGCCCTCAAACGCTTGCGGGCTGGTGACCTCATGGATCATATGACGGTCGATATAGAGCAATACCGTATCTTCGGATTGCGGTGCGACAACGTGGCTGTCCCAGATTTTATCGAATAAGGTGCGAGGCTTGTTGGCTAATGTCATAAAGAGTGCTCAATGCTGTTAGAATAAGGACTCGGGGCTGTTAGAATAAAGACTCGGGTTCACACGGCTCATGGGAGGAGTGTGAGATTCGTGCCTTTAAGACGGGGGGGGGGAAGGATAAATACACATCCATGTTACTGAATCTGTTGCCTTCACACCACCCCGGCCTTCGGCCACCACTCCTTTTCAGGAGTAGGAAAGATAGTGTTATTAGTTAGAGGCAGCTTCAGACGTGTTGGTATCCCACTCGCGTTTTTCAGTAATACGCGCAGCTTTACCACGAAGTTCACGCAGATAATAAAGTTTAGCGCGGCGTACAGCACCACGACGAACCAATTTAATGCTTTCAACGCTTGGTGAATAAAGAGGGAACACACGCTCAACACCAACGCCATCACTGATTTTACGAACAGTGAAGTTAGAATTGAAACCATCATTTTTACGGGCAATGCATACGCCAGTGAATTTCTGAATACGGCTTTTTTGACCCTCAACTACGACTACAGCTACTTCGACCGTGTCGCCAGGAGCAAAATCAGGGATCTCAGCTTTATTCGCTGATAATTGTTCGATATAGGCTTTATCAATGGACTGCATGATCGTAGACATTTGGTGGCTCCTTCAAAAACTATTTTTTCTTTTTATTCTCGTTATTCTTTTTATTCTCGCCCGCTTGCTTTTCCTGATAGTGTTGCCACAAATCGGGGCGCCGCAGAGCGGTGATCTGTTGCGCTTGTTCGAGGCGCCATTTGGCAATTGCCGCATGGTTGCCTGATACTAGAACATCAGGAACCGGGTGATCTTTCCATACAGGGGGCCTGGTATAATGGGGATATTCTAATAATCCCGATAATTGGCCAGAACTGACAAAGCTTTCTTCACCTAGTGCCTCTGAAGATTGGATAACCCCTGGTAATAAACGGATGCACGCATCGAGCATACACAGGGCCGCCGGCTCGCCTCCTGATAACACAAAGTCACCCAAACTGATTTCTTCACATGGGTACTCAGCAAGCAATCTGGCGTCAATTCCTTCAAAACGCCCGCACAGTATAGCAACATGTGGACGGTTAATCAACTGGTAAGCGAGATTTTGATCAAAGACTTTTCCACGGGGGGTTAAGTAGATTAAATGCGGCTTCATTGGATGCTCTAAAGCCTCATCAATGGCTGGTCCTACGGCATCTGGGCGCATTAACATTCCAGTGCCGCCTCCATAGGGTTTATCATCAACGGTACCGTGTTTGTTGATTGCATGTTTGCGGATATCAATGGTTTGATAATTCCATATACCATCAGCCAGAGCTTTCCCTGCCAGCGAATGGCCTAAAGACCCGGGAAACATTTCAGGAAAAAGAGTTAATAACGTGATAAGCCAGGGCTGGTTATTCACCAAGTTCGATTTCATAGGTTTCAGGTGGGTTGAAGATAACAAAATGATGGTTGAGATCAATGGTGGGAATCGTTGCTTTGGTAAACGGCAACATCACGGATTGATGTTGGTTGTTGAATTTGATTTCAATTATATCACCCGCACCAAAATTATGCAAAGCAACGACCACGCCCTGATCAACACCCTGGTCGTTTTTAACGGCTAAGCCGATGAGGTCCGTGTGATAAAATTCGTCTTCGTCTATGTCGGGCATCTCGTCGCGGGTGATATACAGTTGCACTTGGCGTAATGTTTCAGCTTCATTGCGGTTGGTGATCCCTTCAATACGGGCAATAACGAGATCATCGGCAATCACTTGACGAATAGTCACCTTATAGGATGGTGCACCAGAGCCATTTAAAAGCGGGCTATATTCTTCGATAGTCTCTGGATATTCGGTGTGGGTACGGATTTTGACTTCACCACGGATACCGTGAGGAGCAATAATCGTAGCAACGCAAATAAGGTGAGGCGATGAGTGCATACTGTACTTCAATATAAAAAAAGCGGCACAAAGCCGCTTTTCATATTCTGGTTTGCAAGCTAACGGATTAGCTTGCTTTTTTCTTTTTAGCGGCTTTAGGCTTTTCAGCTTGTTCCGGCTTTTTGGCGGTAATGCCTGCTCTTTCCAAGAACAATGCAACACGGTCCGTAGGTTCAGCACCAACGCTTAACCAATGAACTACGCGCTCATTTTGAAGGACAACACGCAATGGGTTGTCTTGCTCAAGGAGCGGATTATAGGTGCCTAATTTCTCGATAAAGCGACCATCACGTGGAGAACGAGAATCGGCGACAACAATCCAATAAAACGGACGTTTTTTTGCACCATTTCTAGCTAAACGAATTTTAACTGCCATTGCACTAGTTTCCTTCTTAAAAATTAACCCTGACGCGCTTTAAAGCGAGGCTCTTTCTTGTTAATAACATAAACCTTGCCTTTACGCTTTACGATTGTGTTACCTTTGTGGCGCTTTTTAGCGCTTTTTAATGAACTCACGATTTTCATACATGTATCCTTCGTTAAAGAGCATAGATAATCCTACATCTAGCCGCGGCTGTCAAGTACTTTTCGCGCAAAGAATGAGGATAAACGATTAGAGGGCTCAAGCGGTCTTAATGGTGTGAAGAACAACCTCTGGATAATGCTCTATCACTTTAAGCAGGACCCTGGCAGCACCATCAGGGATCCTTCGATGGTGTTCCCCATGCCTGGTAGCACGTTTACTGAAGCCAAATAGAGAGAATTGTTCTTGTGTCATCTGTAATTTGTCGCGGATGGCTTTAACATCGACTTCTTCAGGAGTAGGCGTTTTATAGCGGTAGATACGGACACCATCGTCCGCAGTCAATAGGCTTTTTTCAGATTGGATAACATCGTTTAGTCCTTTAATAATATCTTTCCCTAGTGTCATAAAAGGTTCCTATAAGCTTTCTAGTTGTTCAAGTTTTTCTCTTTGATTCGATGAAGGTTCGGCACCCAGCATGTGGGGTTTTGTTCCAGTGAAATGGTCGATGGATTAATTCAATGAAGGCAATGAAGGCGGCGATTGCATGCAGTAGCCAGTAAAAGGGGAAGGTGATGATCGCAAGATAATCTTTTATATGACGTGGTGGGTGGGCACACCAGGCCATGAAGGCCTGAAGGATTAAACCAATACCCAAGACGGCCACAGTCAGTCTATGAAGAACAAGAGGCAGGTCGGGGAAATGAAACAGGTGTGATAACATGGGATAGCCTATCCCCGCCAGCCATAATATGGGTACCATCATATGGCCAATACAGGGGAGGCCGATAAAGAGATTGAGCCAGAGAAATCCTTTGAATCCCAGATGATGAAACAGGATGTCGGGGGATTGCATATGAACCAGATAGGTTTGCAGATGTCCTTTAATCCAGCGGCTGCGTTGTTTGAGCCAGGTACGCAGATGAAGGGGGGCTTCTTCTAAGGTGAGTGTTTTGCTTAAGGCCGTGCGGTAACCCAGTCTGGCCAGGCGTACACCGATATCAGCATCTTCTGTTACATTATAAGGATCCCAGGCTCCTATTTCACGCAGGACCATGGTACGGAAAAAATTACTGCTGCCACCTAAGGGGATCGGTGCTTTAGCGTGCCAAAGACCGGGAAGCAAATAATCAAACCACAGTGTGTATTCGAGTGAAAACATGCGGGTCAGCCAGTTTTGTTGGGCATTATAATAATTAAGCCGGCATTGAATGGCGGCGGTAATCGTCGGTTCTTGGGCAAATTGCATGACTACCCTGTTTAGATGTTGTGGATCAATGAGATCATCCGCATCAAAGATTCCCACCAGATCATGAATGACATAGTGCAGAGCAAAGTTGCAGGCTTTGCCTTTTGTTCGTGGGATTGAAGGCGGTACGTAGAGGGGGATAATATGAGGTGGGAGTAAATGGTTGTGGAGGGCCTCGATGGTAGAAGCATCATCAGCCTCAACCGGGATTAAAATCTGCAGATGGCTTAAGGGGAAGTCAATGGTTTGCAGATTGCGTAGCAATTGAGGGATAATGGCGGCTTCATCGCGTAATGGGATGATAAGCGATACTGACAGGGGAGGGTGTGATGGTGAAGCAGACGATGGCTTGTTTGACGTTAAAAGCGATGGAGCTATGGGCATGGCCTTCATGGTCTGATTACGTTTAAGCATTAAATAAAGTTTGGAACCCAGCATCACCAGATAAAACACATTCATCACAGCGAGGAAAAAAAAGAAAATTCCACACGGAAACAGCAAAAAGAAAATAATCAAGCTTGTGAACACACACATCAGCAGCATGCTGTGATGACCAATCCATCCGCCTGGTTGATGGTACCATGCATAAAACGAAAATTCTTGGTGATGGGTGGTTAGATGCGAAACAGCATGCTGAATATCGGCTTTGGCGTAACTCATCCTTAAATTTTCAAAGATGTGTTGCGGACGTGCTAGCACAAATCGGATGCGCCGGCGAACAGAGAAGCATTTTTCTGCCCAATGTTTGATTGCGGGGGTATAGCGGGAGGTTGCAATCGTTAATTCGTGAGGGTCTTTTCGCCAGGGAATACAGCCATGGCGCATATAGTCCCAGCGATTATTATCTGATTCGATAATAACCGTGCTTTGATGTTCAATCAGATCGACATAGTGAGCCTGTGCCTGGGTGTCGAGGGCTTCCTCTAACTGGGAGCGGGTGATGTATCCCTGACAGATTAATGTTTCGCCGATAAGGTTAGGGCATTGGTTCTGAATCAGCAGGGCCGTTTCCAAATCACATGGTCTTACGTACCCCATCCACACTAATATTTCTCCAAGTTTTGCTTTGCCTAAAATTGAAACCATATGCTTGTCATAACCCCCGTTTTAAAGTTGCCAGTGTGTGGATCAAACCCAACCATCACCCCTGAGAGTTTGTGGCGATTAGGGTGTTTCGTTGTGGATTTGACCACCGAAAGAGAAAGTGAGATTTCATCGTATGGACTAAAATGCTCGCTATGATCAGGAGCAAACGGAATGCCATAATAAGCAAGTTGTGATGCCGCTGCCGTCACGCCATGCGAAGAAAAATCATGATGAGTCCAATGGGGCATGTGCCATTTAATGGCGGTTTGTGCTTGCCACATCCAGTGTTTTTTTACAGGTTCACCCCATGTTGCTTCAATGGAGATACCACCCAACTCCGGGATCAGCGGTTGATGGAGTTGGGTGTCTAGTTGGTAGAAACCAAAACGCTTCCCTACCTTAAACGATTGTCCCCAGGCAATGCCTGCATTCAATTTACTTTCTTCAGGAAGCCAACTAAAGGAATGGTCTGCGTATTGAATACGCAGAGGAGGGATGCTCCAACCCAATTGATAACTGGCAACAGAAATAGCATTTTTCGATAATTGGCTTTGAATAAAGACGCTGGGTTTAAGCTGGACATAATCATTTTCCAATGCCACAGCAATGGAACCTAGGTTCGTATCGTAAGCAAAATGATGAAGTTCTTTTACATCCTCAGCGCTTAGGCTCAGCGATAAGGTGGTCGTGGCGCTGATGCCAATGTCACCACGAAGCGTAGCAAAGTAGCGTTGTTGATCAACCCGGTGTGTTTGTTGGATAATAGGACCCAAGGTTAATACAGGATTCTGGGCTATATCAGCACGTGTACCAACGGGTAAGTCAAGGGAAGCTGTATCAAGGAAAGAATAAGAGGTGTTTTGTTCCGACTCAGGAGAAAGGGTGGTAAGATACCATGTCGACAGCCCTTGATTTTCAAGCCACGGAGACGAAAAAGTAACCGTAGGTTTATTAAAAATCAGGAGGCTTGTTGCTACCGAAATCGGTAGCAACTTAGCCTCCTGTTTTTTCATAGTTGTTCCTAGTTAGTGGGCGGATTATCCAGCAGGAGTTGTTTTAAGTCGGCCTCTGCCTGGTCGATAGACTGCGTGGCAAAATTGGCTTGCTGCTGCAATAACAATTTATGCGCAATGGCAATGGCTTCATGGACTGCTTGTTTCTTTACATCGGCGATGAGCCCAATTTCTAACTGGGCGATTTTTTTCTCGGCCACATTTAAACGCTTCTCAACATGTTGTTTCAAATCGTTTCGTGCACGTATTAAATAAGCCTCCGCCTGTTGCTTGGCGTGGGCGACGATTTCTTCAGCCTCAATGACGGCAGCTTGCTGACGTTCTTTGTAAGAAGCAAGAACGGCCTCAGCTTCATCACGAAGGCGTTTTGCTTCGTTCAATTCTTTTTCAATAGCGTTGCTGCGCGTATCAAGCGATTTAACAACGACAGTTCCAACGGGTTTGGCAATGAGGGCAAGAAAGGCAATCGTTGCCGAGCCAACCCAAAATACTTGGTCAAATACCATGTTATTCAACCTCCTGCAAAAGTGCGCGCAGTGATTGCGAATTAGCGTCAAAACCTGCGATTGTTTTGACAACCGTTTGAGCGATGGAAAGCGATGCTTCTTTAGCAGAAGCCAGGGCTTTTTCGCGAGTGGCAGTCAGCGATTTTTCAGCTTGTGCCAATCTGGTTTCAATATCTTTTTCTACCGATGCTAACGTCTCGGCAGATTCTTTCTGGAACAGAAGTGCAGCTTCCTGCATGATTTTAGCGCCTTCGCTTCGAGAATCGCTCATGGTTGATTGATAATCAAACAACGCAGATTCTGCGAGGTCACGAAAGGCACGTGCTTCAGCTAGCCCAGCCTCAATGGTTGATTGACGGTGTTCAAGGATACCACGGATACGCGGTAACAAAAACACTGACAACACGACGAATAATAAACTAAACGTCAATGCTAACCAAAAGAGCTGTGATGCAAAAGAGGATGGGTCTAACTGAGGCATGTTTTAACCTATGTAGCTGATTAACGGAACAGGATCAGCAAAGCGATAACCAGAGCAAAAAGGCCCATAGCTTCTGAAAGGCCTGCGCCTACGTACACATATTTAGCAAGTTTAGGCTCTGCTCCAGGATTACGTGCAACACCATTAAGCATGGCTGCAAAAATATTTCCTACTCCGAGTGCGGCACCCAACATACCAAAAGCTGTAAGACCAATACCTACATATTTCAAAGCGTCGTTTTCCATGTTTTATCCTTTAGAAATGGTTGAACAAATTAGTGTAAGTGAATTGCATCATTAAGATAGACACAAGTCAATACGGTAAAAATATAAGCCTGTAAGACTGCCACAAAGATCTCAAACCCACTAAGGACCATCAGGAAAGCAAATGGTAGCCATCCACCTATGAGCCCAAGGGAGAGAACGAACCCTGCAATCACTTTCAGCATGGTGTGACCGGCTAACATATTAGCGGCCAAACGGACAGAAAGGCTCACAGGACGTGCTAAGTAAGCAAATAACTCAATGAAGAACATAAGTGGAGCCATCCACCATGGTGTTCCTGCAGGCAAAAATAAACTGAAGAAATGCAGGCCGTGACGGGCAAAACCAATAATAGTCACAGCCAGAAAAACAAGCATAGCTAACGCAAATGTAACGATAATATGGCTGGTAACGGTAAAGCTGTAATAAGGCATTAAACCAAGGAGGTTACAGAAAAGAACGAAGGTGAAGAGCGTAAATACGAACGGGAAATATTTTTTGCCCTGATCGCCTACGTTATCTTTTACGACGCCTGCCACAAATTGGTACATCATCTCGGAGACCGACTGCCAGCGTCCAGGTACGATTGCTTTTTTGGTGGTGGTTAAGAACAGAAGCGCGATAACGCACGATATTGCTAGTACCATGAACAATGAAGCGTTGGTAAAGCTCAAGCCAAGTCCACCTACTCCGTTAACCGGAATCGATACAAGAGGTTCAACCACAAACTGGGCTAATGGACTATGATGACCTGACATAAAAAACCTATCACTTTATAATTCTTCTTATAATTTTTCGCTTCCTTTTGGCGTGCGACTTTTTTTTGCACGCTTAGGGGCGTTTCTGGGGATCCCCTGCGACATACGGTAGATATTCCAAAAACCGCCGGCAAACCCCAAAAGGATACAGATAATAAGAAAAATGGGTTTTGTATTAAGCCATTTATCGGCCCAGAAGCCAATTAGAAAACCTACGACGACACCGGATACTAACTCAATAGCAACGCGGCCTGCGCTACCAGAAGAAGGTCCTTCATCTGGCGTTGGTTTTCTGGCTCTTTCAGCCTCGTCTATTTTTGAAGATAACTCATCAAGAGACGGAAGCGGATCAGAGTTTTTGGGCATAAATATAAAACCACGGGATTCTTAAAATCGCGCCAGCAATCTACTGTGATTAATGGATGATGTCAAGGTGTTTTGAAAGAGAGATTTTTGTTTTTTAGTAGTACTCTCGAACACCCCGCCTCCGAGAGCGCGGGTGACCCGTATAATTTTTGATTGATCGATCAAGCTTCACCTTTGTTTTTGACTGTGGAGTGTTGCCACACATTCCGTCATCTTCAGATCTTTTGGGAGTGTGAACCGTAGGCGAGCACGGAAAAGGTCTGGAGACCGAGGCCTCTTCTTAATACTTCCATCCTTACTAATACAGGCTTGAGTGTCGGTTTCATAGGTAGCAAATAATGGAATTGCGCTGGTCGCGTAATGAGTGTTGTGCTGGATCTCCACCCTTTTAAAGCAGTACTCGCCTACGGCTCATACTCCTTTTAAAGGGTGAAGATGACGGAGTTTGTGGGAAATTCTATACTAAAAAACAGGCAGAGCAGGACTACCCAACTCCTTTCTTGTCGAAGCAGGGTACTATCAATGATCTTGGAGTTTTACTTCTATCGGCCCAATGCTGGTGCCATGGATGAATTGTTCGACAAATGGGTTGCCGCTATCTTCAAGCGTGTCTACCGCACCAGTCCAGATTAATGTACCCTGATAGAGCATGGCGACATCGTCGGCAATGGCTTTGGCACTGTGCATATCGTGGGTGATGGTGATGGTGGTTGCGCCTAATTCCTCTGAGCACTTTACGATCAATTCATTAATGATGGCCGCCATAATCGGGTCAAGTCCCGTGGTTGGTTCATCAAATAAAATAATGTCTGGATTCATACAGATAGCCCGCGCTAATGCAACACGTTTTTGCATTCCTCCCGATAATTCAGATGGATAAAGACGTGAGACATCGGCTCCTAAACCAACCGAATTTAATTTGGAAACGGCGATTTCTTTGGCCTGCTCACGGTTTATTTTTTCCTGTTGGCGTAACGCAAATGTTATATTTTCCCAGACTGGCAAACTGTCAAACAACGCACCGCCTTGGAATAACATGCCAAATTTAAGCATAACACGGTCGCGCTGTGCGCCACTTATACGGGTGGTTTCTTCCCCATCAATGAAGATTGCCCCTTTATCAGGCAGCATAATACCGAGTAAACTTTTTAAAATAACGGATTTTCCTGAACCGGAGCCGCCGATAATAACCAAAGATTTGCCTTTTTCTAAGGTGAAATTCACACCCTGGAGAACTTTCTTACTCGCAAAGCCCTTATGTACATCGTTGAATTCAATTTTGGTATTGGAGGATGGGGAGGGTGTTTGTTTCATATGGTTATTATTCAGTTGCAAAGAAAATTTCAGTAACAATATAATTACAGAAGAGGATTAGAATGGAGGCGCTAACAACGGCATTGGTTGTTGCGTTACCAACCCCCTGGGCGCCGCCACGTGAACGGTATCCGTGATAGCATCCCATCAGCGAGACAATAAAGCCAAAAACACCGGCTTTTACCAGTCCTGAAACAACATCGCGGGTTTTTAAATAGAGGAAAGTGCTGTAAAGATATGGACCTGGGCTAAAACCAAGCTTATGGATGCTGACCAGATAACCACCAAAGACCCCAATAATGTCGCCCACTAAAACAAGACATGGCAACATGGCAAGCCCAGCCCATAAACGGGGAGCGACCAGGTATTTAAACGGGTTGGTAGCCAATGTGGTAAGTGCATCAATTTGCTCAGTAACACGCATGGTGCCAATTTCGGCAGCCATAGCCGCCCCAACGCGCCCGGCCACCATCAACCCAGCAAGAACCGGACCTAATTCGCGCGTGATAGAAATAATAACAACGGCAGCAATAGAACTTTCGGCATTAAAGCGCGAAAAACCAGTATAAGTCTGTAACGCGAGTACGGCTCCTGTAAAAATGGCAGTCATCCCCACCACAGGTAGCGAATAATAACCTATTTCTAACATTTGCCGTCCCAGCATACGTGCGTACAAAGGGGGGCGGAGCATAGAAAGGATTGCCTGACCGGTAAAGATAGCTAAATGTCCCACTGCGTTAAGGAAACCCAGGAAGACACTGCCAATAAGCTGTAAGATATTCATAATAAACAACAACATCCGTTAATACTAAACGCTGTAACGATAGGAATATCTTAGGCTTGCGTCAAGATATTTTGTTTTGCTGGAGCTGCATCTGAAACATATTCCCGTTTAAAACGGTTACCAAGGCAGGTAATCATTTCGTAAGCAATGGTTCCAGCAGCCTGGGCTGTTTCTTCTAATGGAATATCTCCTCCCATCAGCTGCACTTCTTTTCCGGGTTGGCAGAGTTCGTGGGGAATGTGTGAGACATCAATCATAATTGAATCCATAGTGACCACCCCAATAATGGGAGCTCGATGACCGCCGATACTAACGATGGACGGCCTGTTGCTCAGGGAACGAAGGTAGCCATCGGCATATCCTATAGGTACAATTGCAATACGAGCCCCGGGCTCAACCTGGTGGGTGCCGCTGTAGCTAACTGTTCCGGGCTCATTGACATAGCGATGTTGAATAATTTTCCCTTTGAGTGAAACTACTGGCTTCATGGGATTTTGTGCGTAAGGCGTAGGATTAATTCCATAGAGTGCCGCTCCAGGCCTTACTGAATGGAATAAATAATTCTTTCCAAGAAAAATACCTGAAGAGTTAGCCAGCGATCCTTTAATAAATGGAAAGAGTCTCCGTGCCTGCTGAAATTGCTCTAACTGGTGTTTGTTAAGTGTATGGTTTGGATTATCGGCACAGGCCAGATGGCTCATCAGATAAAGCCATTTTATGCCTTCGGCTTGACGGATCTTACTAAGGTTTGTTTTTAATTCTTCAAATGTCATCCCTAAACGGTTCATACCGGTATCGATATGTAGGAAGGCAGGAAGGACATTAGCGATATCCATACCATAGTTGTTCCAGGTATGGAACTGTTCCAGGCTATTGATCACTGGAATCATGTTATAGACTCTAAAGGCTTCCTTATTATGGTTGTTAGGACCGTGAAATACATGGATTGCGATATCGGGAAGGAGATGGCGAAGGGCAATACCTTCATCAGCAGTCGCCACAAAAAATTGTTTACAGCCAGCCTTGGCAAGGGCTAAAACAATTTTGTCGGCCCCGAGCCCATAAGCGTCAGCTTTGACAACCGGAACACAATCAATTCCTTGTATTACATTGCGAATTAAGTTATAGTTATCTATGAGGTTAGTCAGATTTATCGAAAGTTGTACTTCAGCGTAGGTGTTTTCTATGGTCATGGCCTTCCTCGTCGTTAAATTTAGCTGTGAATGGTCTTTGGATATTAAACCAGTAAAGAGGTAAAGAAACATTTAAATGTGCCAATCGCCAGATTTTCATAAAAACGTAACATATTTATAGTACAATCGACATATAGGTTTTCAGCTCTGAGACGGAAAATGAAAAAAATAATATCTATGTCATTTAAAAGCACGATTTTATCGCTTATGTTAGCGGTGTGTGGCTTTTTTTCATTGTCTTGCACAAGTATTTCATACGCCAGTGATACCAATGATGGCTTGATGGTTCAATGCGATAATCAAAGCCGTACCTGCGAGGAAACCTGCACCCGTGATAACAATACCAACGGCGGAAATAACAGCGCGTTAAGCACGTGTTTGAGTAATTGCCATAACCAACATAATGATTGTCTTAACAATGCAGAGTCATCCAGTTCCGGTGGGGATGCATTAAGCGATACATTATGCTGTATCATTGCGTTATTGTTGGGGGTAACTGGCCGGGTGATTGCGACTATCGCTATATTTTTTGGTGGAGTGGCTACCTTCCTGGGGAAAATGAATTGGGGGACTGCCCTGGTTATTTGCCTCAGCATTACCGGTATGTTTGGTGCTGTGGATGTGGTGAAGTGGTTTACCGGTTATCAGGCCTGTGAAGGATATACCTTTGATGGCAGGGCCTGTACTCAGCATGATTAAATACCGTAACACTGAAAATTCATAATTAAGGTTTTCTTTGGCGCGTCCTTCGTTTATTATGTTGCCATGAAAACGTCTCATAAAAACACACCTCTTTCTCGTATTTATACGCACAGCGCTTTGTCCCAGCAGGAGGTTCTCTTGTTGGGGGATGCTGATTTTCATTATCTCATCCATGTTATGCGTAAACAGCTTCATGATGAGGTTATCGTCTTTAATGGTAGGGATGGAGAATGGTTGGCGAGCATTGATTCTATCACTAAACGTTCGCTTGGCCTCTGTATAAAAAGGCAGTTACGGCCACAACAGGTTGAAGTTGAAACCGATATATGGCTGTTATTTGCTCCGCCGCGTGGCGGCAGGCTGGATACGATTATCGAGAAAACAACAGAGCTTGGAGTATCCAGGCTGGTACCGGTGCTGATGCGACGAAGCGTTGTTGATAAAATAAACCTCGATAAATGTCAGCTGCATGCTAAAGAAGCTGCCGAGCAATGCGAACGGCTTTCTATTCCTGAGATAGCCCCTATAATCGGTCTTGAAGATGTTCTTACTCACTGGGATCCACAGCGGCTTTTGTTGGTATGCGATGAAACTGGAGGGGGAGAAACAATTCATAGTGTCCTTCAATACCTTAAGCACAAACCATTGGCGTTCCTTATTGGTCCAGAGGGTGGGTTTTCTCCAGAAGAGCTGCAAACATTATCTATTCTGCCGTTTGTTAAACGTATTACCATGGGGCCGCGTATATTAAGGGTAGACACAGCCTGCATTGCCGCATTAGTATGTTGGCAAGCCTCTATTGGAGACTGGAATCTAAAACCCCATTTCAAAGCCTAATCTCAAAGGAATATATGACTATTAAAGCTATTTTGATTGAATTGGTTAAGTCGTCAGCATCTTCTATCCAGGATTGGTTTGAAGCGCAATATGCACAATCGGGTGGAGTACCCTATGTCTACCATTCGGTCGATATTCGTTATGCGGGTTATAAAATAGCACCGGTTGACACGAATTTATTTCCAGCAGGATTTAATAATCTATCCGAAGCTAGTCGTGAAAAGGCGGTACTCAGGGCTAAGTTATATTTGGAAAAATATTATCCGGGTGCTAGAAACATAGCGATCATTCCTGAGAATCATACCCGTAATTATTATTACCTTGAAAACCTAGCTGTTTTAAAAGAGATTTTTTTAACAGCAGGTTATAACACCAGGATTGGTCGTACCAGTGCCGATGCTCAGGCTGTGCAGGAAGTGCTTTCGGTGACGGGCAAAATGGTGCATATTGAACCTTTCCACACCAATGGACGTAACATTGAGACCCAGGATGGATTTCGTCCTGACATGATTATCCTCAATAATGATTGCACCAGCGGTGTTCCCACTATTATCGAAAATATCGATATTCCGGTAACTCCTCCTTCTGCCCTTGGGTGGCATGTACGCAAAAAATCATCCCATTTTAAAGCCTATAATGCGGTTGTTGGACAATTTGCCAAGGATTTTAATATTGATCCATGGCTTATCTCGACGATTTTCGAAGAATGTGACCATGTGAATTTTAAAGAAGAACTGGGGCTAGGTTGCGTCGCTAAACATGTGGACAGGATTGTGGCTAAAATTGCTGACAAATATGCTGATTACGGCATTAAGGAAACGCCTTATGTGTTTGTTAAAGCAGATCGTGGAACCTATGGCATGGGAGTGATGACGGCGATGTCGGGTTCTGAGGTGCTGGAAATCAACAAAAAAATCCGCAATAAAATGAGCATGATCAAAGGCAATACTGAGGTGCATGAAGTTATTATCCAAGAAGGGGTGCCTACCATTGAAACCGTAGACGGGCATCCTGCCGAATCATTGCTGTATCTTTTAGGTGGTAAAGGCGTCGGCTGTATTCACCGTGTCCACCAAGGCCGCGACCCTTACACCAACCTGAATGCCTCTGGTATGGTGTTTTCTGATAAAGCCGATAATAAAGAGAGTGATTTATGTCCGGTAGAAAAATTAGTGGCTGAGTTAGCCGCTTTGGCGACGATGGCGGAGCATTATTAAGGACGGCAGAACGGCAAAACGGCAGAGGATCTTTCGATGGAGCGTTATCGGTAAGCAGATCTCGCCGTAGGATGCCGTTGGTTCGGGCTCCTTAAAAGGGAGAGGGATGAGAACAACGCTCTACACTCCGCGATTTAAATGGTGCCCTATCCCAACCCGCTCATTTGTCTTAGATTTCAAATATAAATGCCGTCTGTAATCGCTTTAGACTTAATGCTTTTCCTAGGGCCGCCATCATTTCAAATACGCTGGGTGAGGTCGTGCGTCCAGCAAGAGCTACACGTAAGGGAGCTGCAGCCTGTCCCAGTTTGAGGCCTTTGCTTTCCGCATAACGCTGTACGCGGTCATGCAGGTTTGTTTCACTCCAGCCAGATTCATCGGTTAATAATTCTATCACATCCTTCAATATTGGTTTTCCATCCATCAATTGCTGCCTTGCTTTGTCGTCCATGATTGAAAGAATGGGTTCGGCTACGTAAACATCGGCCTGTTCGGCAATTTCAATGATGGTTTTTGCACGTTGCTTAAGTCCATTCATACCATGTAAGAGTATTTCAGATTGTTGTGGCAAAAGGGAAGTCAAATGTTTGCGCTCAATGAAAGGTCTGGCAAGCTCCAGTAAACGGGCATTATCAGCTTGCTTGATGTAATGGGCATTGAGGTTCTTTAATTTTTCGATATCAAAACGTGATGGCGATTTACCGATACCTTTGATATCAAACCACTCAATGGCTTTTTCGTTGGAAATAATTTCTTCATCGCCATAAGCCCAACCTAAACGTAGTAAGTAATTGCAAATGGCTTCGGGCAGTAATCCCATATCACGGTAGGCATCGACTCCCAGTGCTCCGTGACGTTTAGACAATTTAGCTCCATCGGCACCATGGATAAGCGGTATATGTGAGAAATGAGGAAGTTCCCAATGCATGGCGCGATAGATAACCATTTGCCTGAAGGTATTGGTTAAATGATCGTCACCCCTGATGATATGGCTGACACCCATGTCATGATCATCCACCACCACCGCCAGCATATAGGTAGGTGTACCATCAGAACGCAGCAGGATAAAATCATCCAGTGTATTATTGGGTACAACAACGCGGCCTTGTACGCCATCTTCCAGGATTGTTTCGCCCTCAAGTGGTGATTTGATACGTACCACTGGATTAACACCCACAGGGGCTTGATCCGTTGGGCGGTCACGCCAGATGCGTGGGTACTGAAAATGCTTCTTATTGGCCTGCGCTTCCTGCTTCATGCGATCTAATTCTTCAGGGGTGCAATAGCAGTAATACGCTCGGCCTTGCTGAACGAGCTCATGTGCTATTTCGGCATGGCGATCGCGGCGGGCAAACTGGAAAACGGGCTCCTGGTCGGGAATGATACCCAGCCAGTTTAAACCATCATGGATAGCGCGTACGGCATCTTCGGTTGAGCGTTCGCGGTCGGTATCTTCGATGCGCAATAGAAATTGCCCATTACAGTGTTTGGCGTACAGATAGCTAAAAAGTGCGGTGCGTGCAGAACCAATATGTAAATAACCGGTAGGTGAGGGCGCAAAACGGGTGACGATATTCATGGTAGAACTCTCATATTTTTACGATAAGATACCGTGAAAAACCCGGAGAATCAATTTATTCAGACATCACACAGTGAATATTAACGATATAATGTTTAGCTTCATTTTCAATGTTATGATAGACGATCGAATGGCCGGTGTTGTTGCGCTCATAATAAATATGATTGCGGTCGAGGAATGTCCGTAAGGTTGGCAGATTAATCGCAATCCCGGTTGTTTTAACGGGTTTGGCATCAGAATGTTGTTTTAGGTCAACATCCATTTCGTAATAATTGACTTTGCCAACAACGACACCGATAATATTACCGCTTTCATCAATCAAGGGGCCACCGCTATTGCCTTTTTCGACCATGTCAGAAAATTGGATACGGTTGTCATCGCGCAGGGGGCCTGAAAGATCAAGTACTTTGCCTCGGGCGGTGGTGTAGTCGCCAGTAAGGCCATGTTCTTTGGGGTAGCCAATGACTGACACCGGTTCGCCAATGCTGATCTCGCTGTTACTGCGTAGCGAAGCAATGGCTTCTGGTTGGGCATCGGTTTTAAGTAAGGCTAAGTCATTACGGGTATCTGAGGCAATCACCATGGCTGGTTTAAAACCGTCTTTACGACGCAAGGCAATGGTCTGGCATGATTCCACAACATGGTTATTGGTTATGACGTAATTGGGCTGGACGTAGAAGCCCGTACCACTGGAGATATGATAGGTCGTTACATTGGGATCGTTGTCACGTGAGGGAGTCGTTCCATCATCAGATGCAGAGGAAAGTGGTGCCGCGGCACACAAAACCGTAGCGATGAACAGTGCTTTTATGACATTCATGCCTATTTCCATTACTAGATGTACTATATATTACTATAGTATATATTGTATAATATTTAGCTAATATTTGCTGCGTGTGAACCGGATACAGATGCCTGTCGTAAAAAGGATGGAAAGATTAAGAAGAAGGCCTGGTTCTCCAGCCCTTCTTTCCGTGCTCGCCTACGGCTCACACTCCAAAAAGGTCTGAAGATGATGGAGTGGGTGGGAACAGCCAATATTCAAAAACAAGGGTGAAACTCGATCAATCAAAAATTATATTGGGTTCCCTCCAAACTCCATCATCTTCAACCTGTTAAAGGAGTATGAGCCGTAGGGGATTACTGCTCCAGAAGTCTTTGAATGGCGCTTACGAATTGTATAGTCACGCAATCGTTGTTGTATGGCTCTCATAGTCAATGCAGACGAATCACGTCGTTATTGCGCATGGCATAAAGGGGCGATCAAGGCTTATTCTCCTCATGAGAGAGTATCTTATTATACATTTCTGTCGTGATAGGATACGGCGCTTTATTACTGGTGCGTTTATCAGGGGTTTCCCGTTGTTCGAGGGGAACATTTTGACTGTCTGTGGTGAGTTCTCTTATCCGTTGATTACGCAGGTGCATTTGCTGTTCTTTATACGCTACAGACCCCTTCGCCAGCTCATGTTCTTTTCTTCGGCGATGCAGGGGGTTATTTAGGTTATCGACAAAATCTCTTATTTCTTGAGCTCTATCAAAGGCCCTTTTGGCAGAACGCGACAACGTTGATGTATCTTGCGAACCTGACTGCATAAATCGGCGCACTTCTTCTGCATCTGAAGCTGCGATCCCCTGCCAATAAATATTGGCAGGGAGCGGCTTACTAAAATCAACATCATCAAGACCTGTCGGTGGAATGCGATAATTATTGCTGTAACGGTAACGCACAAACCTTCTGGCTTCAGGGGATAAATCTTTGAAGACTACCTTTTTGTCGTTATTTATAAATTTGCGAACAAGTGCCTGGTCTGCATCTGGTAAGCTATGGATCGAAGCAGGGGTTGGTTTGGGGGTGCTGAGCAAACTGCGTTTGGCCTGCTGGGCATAGGGATTGGTATCGGCGATTCTGTTTTCGTAGACTTTGCGTTGTTCGGGCGTTAGCGATTTAAGGTAGCGGTTCCAATTATCGCGTGCAGCTTGTTTCTTGGCATCCATTTCTGGTGACCGTGCATCAATGGTCAAGACGCGGTGGGTTGGTGGGTTTTGAGGAGCAGGTCGTTGAGCTGGGACTTCAGAGGAAGGAAGCTGTCGTGGTACGGGAGCCTCTTCAGCTGGTGGGTTTTTGGCCCGTTCTTCAGCGCGTATAGACGTCAAGGTCTTGCCGCGCATCATATCTTCATAGCCTGCATAAGCAGAGGAAACCGACACGCATGCCGATATTAAAACACACCAAGAGACAAGACGTTGTTTCATAAATTTGAACCACTTATATACCCCATCATATCACAAAAAATAAACAAAAGGTGAAGCATGAAAAGTGAATTTGAAAAAAAAATTCATTTCCGTCTTTTTTTGTTATAAAAATTCTTTTTTATCTTTTATGGATCAATGGGTTGTTGAGTTGTGAATGTTTGTTTTTCTGAGACTTGCCTTTAGCAAATGTCGTAGCCTAGAATTTTTTTAGGCTAGGGAGACGATTATGGAGACCACACCACACGTACAATTGCCGTTGCTTTATACACAGCAGGCGCAGAAAGAATTAACCGTGAATGAGGCATTGAGCCGTATTGATGTGTTACTCAATACAGGTGCAAGAAGCCAGCATATCCAAAATCCTCCGGTGGAACCCATGATCGGAGATGTTTATATTGTGGCAAAGACGGCTGCTGGTTTGTGGAGCAACCAGGATGGGAAGATTGCTTATTTTAATCAGCTCTGGCGATTTATCATTCCTCGCGAAGGCATGACCATGTGGGTTATGGACCAGGATAAATTGATTACGTTTGACGGCAATGAGTGGATTGACACACTGCAAGTGGAGGCGTCACCCCCTCCTGGACCTACGACCCTATCAGGATTGACAGATTGTGCTGTTGTCTTGCCACAATCAAACCAGTTGCTCTCCTATAACGGGTCTAAATGGAGCAATATTGCCATAGCATCAATCCGGCCAATGCTGGGACAAATGGTGGAGGTCTTGGCAGGCACTATTGATGTTCCTGTGATCCAAGGATATCCGTTATTACTGAGTGTGCCTATTCCAATTCAATTGACCCAGATAGCGGTGCAAACCAAAGCGGGAACAGCCAGCTGCTTAATTAAAGTGAATGGTGTTGATATTGGTTTAACTATCGGTTCTACATCAAGTTTATCAACCTATACGCTTGCTGTTAATTTACAGGTGGGAGACCGGTTAGCGCTGGGAGTCAGTGCGACAACAAACTGTGAAGGCTTGAGTTTTCAGATCACTAGCGTAAGGGGAATATAGTATGTTGTATCGATATATTAACTTTAATAAAAAACCTATTGTTTTATCTGTTGATTGGCATGGTTACGATGGTCATTTAGATTCGGTAGCGATGACGTATGCTAATAATCCTCAATTTCAGGTAATCGTTCCATTTTCTGCATCTGGGATATTGCTTGGATATCGTCGTGGTGCCAATAATGATGTCGTACTCAGGGTGGTTACGGTGGATGCTTCTGGAGTGAATGTTTTAGGTGCAGAAATTATTATTTATAACGGAACTATAACGGCAATGGATATAGCAGTTGATCCGGCATCAGGCAATGGTGTTATCCTTTTGCGCACAGCGCCGTCGCATTATCCTAAATCAATTGTGTTTAAAATCAGTAACTCGAATACGCTTACTATTGGATTAAGTGTACAGCTCTTTGCCGGGGCTATCCATTATCCATCTGTGGTGATGCTTGATTCGTTAACCGTTTTATTTGCCTTTCAATCAACGAAAGATAATGCAGGTCAAATGATGAGGGGAATGTTGGATATGAGTCATTTAACCATAAGCTGGGATCCAAAGACGACTTTTGAAGCGTTGTCTATGCCTTTGTATTGCCAGCTGACTAAGCTGAATTCACAGCAGGTTATTCTCTGTTACCGTTCCGGTTTATCCGGCACGTATTTGAAGGCGCAATTGATTCACATCAATGGTGCAACCATCACTTTAGGAAATGTGGTGACGGTCGTAAATAGTGCGGTAGGCATGCTAAAATCATGTTTAATGGCACCTGGTCAATTAGTGGTGGCCTACCGGCATAATGCTCATGTTACGGGTGAAGTGGTGCTACTAACGATCACTAATAACATGATTAACATAGGCGGAAGCGCAATATTTTATACGGAGTCTGTCGCGGCATTGGGTGAAGTAGTACTTACATGTCCGCAAGCGTCATCTGTCCTGATTCACTACACGGTACTTAATCTTGCATGGCGTAGTGCATTGATCGATGTATCGACATCCGTACCGCGTTTGGTTGGAACTGTGGATCATTTAACGCAGCCCGTCAATATCGACTCTATGGCGGCACTATCTGTCAATGCAAGGCAAGTGATGGTGACTGTACGTAATCATGGATTAGGGGATACAGGGCAGTATATAAAATTGAATGTATGACGTATACGATTCATTTTCATGTGTGCTTGCTGAGT
Organism: Alphaproteobacteria bacterium; assembly: GCA_016722515.1. NCBI lineage: Bacteria > Pseudomonadati > Pseudomonadota > Alphaproteobacteria > Alphaproteobacteria bacterium. The sequence goes on along the minus strand of JADKJE010000004.1, from coordinate 103,493 downwards.
CGAAGCTCTTTGCTAAAGTGAGGCCTTCAGAGGTGCGGTTAAACGTCTATTGGCGGCATTTTATACATTTAATAACCGATTTTGTTAAACGAATTTTAAAGGTCGCCCGCTATTCTTAGCTGTAACCTGAGTGGTCGGCGTTGCTGGCTTCGGGGATTATGTGCAAGGTGCGCATAATCAATAGCGGGCAAGTAGCCCATTAATTTTAATCCAAGTAGGAGTTTTCTATGTCAACAGGTTCAATTAATACCAATATTTCGGCCATGTACGGCCACGCAAATCTCGGTAAAGCTTCTGAGAGCGCCCAACTTTCGGTTGCTCGTTTATCAAGCGGTAGCCGCATTATCCGTGCATCGGACGATGCTGCTGGTCTTGCTGTAGGTACTGGTTTGAAAACAGACGTTTCAACCTTACGTACTGCTTTAACCAACGCTTCTCAGGCTAACAGCCTTCTTTCGGTAGCTGATGGTGCGCTGTCGAGCGTCGGTGATATTTTGCAACGTCAAAAAGCGCTGGCATCGCAAGCGAACTCAGGTTCGATTTCTAATTCTCAACGTGCATTCCTTGACCAAGAGTTCCAAAATCTCTCAAAAGAGGTTGACCGTATTGCTGCAAGCACCAACTTCAACGGCATTAAATTGATTGACGGTGGATTAAGTGACGTAACGAAACTTGAAGCCAATGCCTCAGGAACAAAAGCGTCTGGTACGATCACCATCTCTACCAATCCATCAAACAACGATACAGCGGTGATCAACGGTACGACTTTCACGTTCACAACAGCAGCTTCTGTAAGCCCAACTACGGTTCAAATCGGTGGTTCTGCTGGTTCAACACTTGATAACTTGCTGGGTAAATTGCAAAGCAACACCAGCTCTGCGGTGAGTGCTGCTACCTATGCTAAAGTAGGTTCGGGTAATACTGCTCAGATCGTCGTGACCTATAATGAAGCTGGACGTGGTGGTAACTCATTCTCCATGGCAAACGGTACCGGTACCGGCCTTACGTTCTCTGCTGCTGCCTTACAAGGTGGTTCAGATAATTCATTGGTCGAAGGTGGCGTGACTTCAAGCGGAACTATTTCTGACAGTATCTTAAGCAGCTTGTCTGGTACAAAGGCTTCTGCTGCTATTACCTTTGCTGGTACACCTGCAAACGGTGACTCTCTGAAAGTAAACGGTGAAACGATTACGTTTAAAACAACCTTAACGGGTGCGGCTAACGAAGTATTGGTTGGTGCTACCCAAGCTGAGTCTTTAGACAATTTAGTTTCTGTGTTGAACAACTCAAACAAAGAAGCCATTGCTAAAGCAACCTATTCGCATGTGGCTGGTTCTGCAGTTTTGGATGTAAGCTATAAAGGTGAGACAACCGATGGTAACTCATTTGTGATTGAAGATGGTACCAACACTCCAATCGGTACGGCCGTGACGACTCTCGCGGGTGGTGCTGTAGGTGGTGTTGATACGCATTTGATCAAAAATAATGCATCGTTCACGGGTAAAATTTCTGGATTTAGTGCTCAATATTCTGGTCTTCCTGATCAAGCTAATGTGAGCATTAAAGTGGGTGATTATACCTATAAAGCTTCTATTACCGATACAACCGCAACAGCAAATACGTTTGTGACGTTCACAGCGGATAATGCTGCTGGGGGATCTTTCAGCATTGAGCTGGCAGCTAACCAAGGTCAATCGGTCAATAACCAATCGGAAGCGAATGTACTTGCTGATCGTTTAAATAAAGCGTTGGATAAAGTTCAATTTTCTCAAAATCGTACCATCAGCAGCTATAGCGGCACTGGTAATATTTTGGATGGAAACGTCAAAACTGGTACATTGAATGGTTCATATCTTGAATTAAACAAAAGCAATTTTGATAGTTTGCAAGTCGACAGTGTGAAGGTTACTGCTCCTAAAACAGGAAGCTCTGACTTCAACCTGCAAATCAAAGTGAATGGCCAAACGTATGAAACCTCTAGTGGCATAGGTACTTCGATTGTTCGTGGAAGCCGCTTAACATTGACTAATACCGATGATCCAACAAGCACATTGACCTTCGTTGCTGGTGGTATTACGGGTGATACTACAGATGATATCAGTGTGTCTACCGATTCCAAAGCAGCAGCATTTGAGAATGCTTTAGGTTCTGCTTTTGGTATTGGTAAAGGTGGTGGCGGTATCAACTTCCAGGTGGGTGTTGCTTCGAGTGACGTCATTCAAGTATCGCTGTCTAGTGCTAAAACTGATTCACTGTATGGCGGAAAATCGTTAAATGTCCTTACGGTTGATTCTTCTGTAGAAGCTGGTAAAGCGCTCGATGATGCTATTAGCAAAGTAACTTCATTACGCGCAGGTATTGGTGCATTGCAATCTCGTTTTGATTTTGCTTCGGCTAACTTGGAAACCAGTATTCAAAATACAGATGCGGCTCGCGCTGACTTCTTGGATGCTAACGTTGCTGAAGAATCTACTAAGTTTGCTCAAGCACAAGTACGTATCCAAGCATCTATTTCTGTTACTGCACAAGCGAACCAATTACCTCAATCACTCCTCAAATTGATTGGTTAATTGAAACATTCTTATGTGCCATCTTTCCTTCATTGGAAGGGTGGCACATATTCTACAGGCCCTTGGGGGGTCTAGGCGTATCGAACAAAGTGTGGATGTGTTGATAACCTGGATCTCCCAAGGGTTTGTTTTATGCTGGAGCTTAACTAAAAATTTACGTGTTCCTATTAAGGTAAACAACGTTGATGTTTGTCTACTCTCCTTGTCGAGGCGGGGTGGATTCACCTCGTGTTGGCATAGAATAATTATAAGGTAGCGTTATGGTTGGGATTAATTTAGGTAGTTTCACAAAAATTGGTGACAAAACGGTATCCAATGGGATTTTGTCGGGGCTTGATACGCAATCATTGATTAATGGATTGGTGAAGGCCAGGCAGGTACCTGTGACGAACTTAACCGATAAAGTGACGCTTACCGATGATAAATTAACAGCCTACAGCGAATTACAGAACTTACTCAAGAATCTCAGCAATGCGTCTAAAGCGTTGCAGAATCCTCCTGGATTTGGCAATGATCAGGAAAATGCGTTCAATTACCGCGATGTCTTTTTAACCTCGAATGATGGATCCACGGCAAACAGCTTTGTGGGTGTTTCGGCCGAACCAGGTGCACAGGCGGGAAAATACAGTTTGCAAGTTGGCCAATTGGCGCAAGCGCAATCCGATCGCAGTCTTACGTTTGCCAAACAGGATCAAAATTTAGGATTAGGTGACGGTAGTTTTGATATTATCGTAGCTGGCAAACATACGACGATCGCGCTTCAGCAAGGTGATACGTTGATTGATGTGGCATCACGCATTAACCAAAACAAAAATGAAACCGGGGTAGCTGCCACCATCGTTAAAGTGAGCGATAACGATTTTCGCCTGGTATTGGATAGTAAGAATACCGGCGCCGACAATGCTTTCAGTTATGATTTTACGGCAACGCCCTCATTAGAGTCTGCCTTTACATTTACGACTAATAAAACGGCGAAAGATGCGATTATCGATTTAAATGGCCTGACCATTCATCGTTCATCTAATAACATTAATGATGTGATTAAAGGGGTAACGTTTTCGCTGTATCAAACCACCAGTAATTTTCAGCAGGTCAATGCATCGGTACTTAATGTAGAAGTCGATAACGGCGTTACGACCGCGCATGACAGCATTACCACGTTTGTGAATGCCTATAATGATTTTCGTTTTTTCGTAGGTCGCCAACAGGAAAGAGACAAAGACGGCAATTTTGTTAAAACAGCAGTGCTGCATCAGGATTCAACGCTGCAATCAATCGCTAATCAGGTTACCAGTGGTGTAAATGGCCTTATTAAAGGGCTTTCCAGCGGTAAAGCAAACTCATTAGCCGATATTGGTATTACCTTTACCGACTTTGCTGGCGATGATACCAATCCACCCGTTGCCAATATCTTATTGGTTGATGACACCAAGCTGACGAACCTGCTTACCAGTAATTTTGATGATGTCAAAAACCTTTTTGAATTTAATCTCACGACATCGTCTAATAAATTAAGCGTCTATCAACGCGGTAATAATTTACCGATTACAGGGTTTAGTGTTGATATCGACCAAACACGTGCCAGCGGTGATAAGGCCAGGGTAACCTACACGGATGATACGGGTAGTCATACGGTGAATATGGATTATGTTGCAACTAAAGATAAATCAATCAGTAAGGATATTACCACCACATCTATCTTAGGGGCCGCAACGGTGACGGATACCTTTGCTGCTACGGATGGCGACCGGTTTAAGATTACGGTGACCGACGAAAATGGCACAGCAACCGAGTATACCTTAACCTATGACAGCTCAAATACTGGGCTGAGCCGTTTTAAGAATCTTACAGATTTAACAGCAGCGATTAATAATACAGTTACGGGTGTGAGTGCAAGCATTAGCGGTGGCCAGTTGGTGATTACTCCAGATGATGGTGGAAAAACCATTTCTTTTAGTAATGGTGATACGACTGATTTCAGGGGGGCGCTTGGTTTAAATGACACCTCGGTCATTGGTGGTTCGCTTAAAGGACAATCCGGTACTATTTTTGATGGTTATACGTTTATTTATACGGGGGATGGATCGGACTCGATTGATGCGACCCTAAGTCAGGGAGTCGCGGATCGTTTGTTTAATAATTTAAATCCTATATTAAGCAGTACCGGTACGTTACAAAATACTGTTGATAGTTTGACGGAGAGAAAATCGAACACGCAGGAGGATATAACTCGTCTCAATTCGCAAATAGACCGTTACCGCAATGCGTTACTCAATCAATATTCGCGCTTAGAACAGGCCGTTGCTTCTGCCAATTCTATTTTGCAGTTGCTGGATTCGCAACAACAAGCGCAGTCATCTGATTAACCTGAGTTTGGGATAGGGACGGTGGTGATACTGCTTAAAAAGGGTGAAGATGACGCCCTACACTCCGTCATCTTCAGCGCAAAACTATTTAGCGACAAGCAAAATTCCACAATGCTGTGATTCAGGCACCGATGAGAAGGAATTGCGTTCGTCGTGCAATTCCTTATAATGGATCCAAAAAGGATTTATGATGACGATACACCCCCTAGACCCGATTGAGATTGCCAAAGCATTGATTGCCTGCCCGAGTGTAACACCTATAGAAGGTGGTGCGTTGGACTATCTGGAATCTGTACTTACGCCACTGGGCTTTACCTGTCATCGGTTGCCATTTCAGGATCAAGGCACGGAGCGTGTTGATAATCTCTATGCCCGACTTGGTCATGATGGTTATAATCTGTGCTTTGCAGGGCATACCGATGTTGTCCCTGCCGGTAATGAAACGGAATGGACAACGCTACCCTTTTCGCCCAGCATTCGCGATGGCAAGCTCTATGGCAGGGGAGTGGTCGATATGAAAGGAGCCATTGCTGCCTGGGTTGCTGCGGTTTCGCAATGTTTGGCATCAGGGCAAAAACCTAAAGGGTCTTTAAGCCTGTTAATTACCGGCGATGAAGAAGGGGTGGCTATTAATGGTACCCAAAAAGTACTGCAATGGTTACGTGATAAAGGTGAAACCATTGATGCTTGTATCGTGGGGGAACCCACCAACCCCAAGCATTTGGGTGAGATGATTAAAATTGGTCGCCGCGGCAGTGTGACGTTCCATTTGCAAGTGGATGGCACCCAGGGCCATGCAGCTTATCCGGCATTAGCCGATAATCCAGTGAAGAGGCTGATCGAAATTGTCCATAATCTGCAAAACACAGTACTGGATGAAGGAACCCCGTATTTTCAGCCTTCTAACCTTGAAGTGACAAGCATTGATGTAGGCAACAAAGCCGATAACGTCATCCCGGCTCATGCACGCGCACATTTCAATATTCGTTTTAACGACCGCCATCAATCCAAATCATTGATTGAGTGGGTGAGGCGGGTCTGTCATCAATATGCACCCAAGCACGAATTGACGGTGTTTGTAACGGGTGAGTCGTTTTTAACAGAGCCGGGTGAATTAGCGTATCAGGTCGTTGATGCTGTGAAAGAAGTAACGGGCAAAACACCAGAGCTAAGTACCAGCGGTGGCACCAGTGATGCGCGATTTATCAAGGACATGTGCCCGGTGGTGGAGTGTGGATTGATTAATGCGACGGCGCATAAGGTGGATGAGCATTGCGAGGTGGAGGCGATTAGGGCGTTAACACAGATTTATATAAAGATTATGATCTGCTTATAGCCGTTCGTTTACCCGTTTGTACTCCAACAGCTGCAGCAACTTTTTTCTCATTACTTACATCTAATGGTTTGGCATCAGGTACTTCATATGTGATATCGTCATCCAACATTCCGTAATGTCTCTGTAGGAGAAGAACATAATTATCTGAATTCTCAGGTGCTAAATATCGAGGAAAATCTCTTACCAACGTTTCAAACAGCGTTAGTTGCGAGGCATTCTTTCCTCCATCCATAAGGCACAAAGCATTTAGAAATTCATATCGATTCATGGGGTCGTCTAAGTCTGAATAAAAGATTTCTTCAAACGTTTTTAGTTTATAGTTGTCCGGTGAATTTGGTTTTTTTGTAGGTATAGTACTCATATCTTGTTGTCTTGCCACTGCTATTTTGTGGATAGTATTCCACTGTTCTCTAGCAATGTTAAATGGACTATCGGAGCGTGGACCTTGGATAATATCCAAATTGGTCATATCATCTTTTGAGCTAAACATAGCGACTGAAGTAGCACTATGGCTCATTGCCATGCTCGCAACTTTATTCCTTTTCGCTTTTGATTTGTCATAAGTTTCATTTTCAGGATAATTCATCTTACTATTGGCAAGCATATCAAGCCTAAAGGCTTTCAATATGGTGCCCATCCTGTCACCAGAAATTTTTGCTATTTTTTTCTCCTGAGCTTCCCTCTCCAGTCTCTCTCTTGCGGGCTCTTTCTTAGCTATTATTCTGAAATACGACTCTCGTTCTTGGTATCCTTCCTGAGCTTTCCTTTCCAGAGCTTCCCTCTCGAATATCACTCGTTCCTGAGCTTTCCTTTCCAGAACTTCCCTCTCGCGTCTCTCCCTTTTTCGGTATTCCTGAGCTTTCCTTTCCAGAGCTTCCCTCTCCAGTCTCTCTCTTGCGGGCTCTTTCTTAGCTATTATTCTGAAATACGACTCTCGTTCTTGGTATCCTTCCTGAGCTTTCCTTTCCAGAGCTTCCCTCTCGAATATCACTCGTTCCTGAGCTTTCCTTTCCAGAACTTCCCTCTCGCGTCTCTCCCTTTTTCGGTATTCCTGAGCTTTCCTTTCCAGAGCTTCCCTCTCGTGTCTTTCTCTTTCTTGGTGTTCCAGAGCTTCCCTTTCCAGAGTTTCCCTCGTAGATATGATACTAGGTCCAGGTCCAGGTCTAGGGTTAGGCCTAGGGCTACTATCTGAATCGGAAGAACTACTATATATCCAAGTTTCACGAGGAATTCTTATAGGAGGATTACTTAATATAGGAGTTCTACCTATTTTAGTACTCGTCGCCGGAGGGTAATGAGGGATATTGTATTGCTGGGGTTGAGTGGGAGTCGGGGCGGCTTTTATTAGCGTGTTGAACCTCGATTCCTTTTTCTTCGGTTGGGTTTGTTCTTTTTTCTTCTCAGGTAATGGGTCGAAGCCGATATTGATTCTCTCCCGTTCTGGCTTTTCTCCGCCTCTGGTTGCCCAAGCAGACGCCGTATTGACGAGGTTTGCTCCGCCTGTAATTGCTGTAATAACTCCTCCAAAGGTGGTTTCTTTTAGGTGGGTCTTGTCTCCATTCGATTTTTGACTTATTTCCTTCAGCCCTTTGTCAAGGGGTCTGTTAGGGTATTCAGGTCTGTGCGTAGCAACACCACCTTTCCATGAGTGATAAAGACTGCCGCCAAACTTAATATCTTTCTTTTTTCTATCGGTTTGTTTCTTTTTCGGTTTTTCAGAGATTTCTATGCTTTTAAGTGCCCTATCGGTATTATGTTCCGGTATCTTGAGAGTGTTTGTTCTAGCCGTTTTAACGTTTGTTCTTTTCGGATGGACCCGAGTTTTATTTCCATCGGCCTCATCACGATTTGCAGCGTGAGAAATGGGAACGGGCGCATTAGTAACATAAACAAGGTCAGGAATAAAAGGTGCTGGTTTATAACGTGTATGGGGGCTATATCGGTTTGACTGAGGTACACGGGTGGTGCGGGGATTAGACGAGGAATAGCGTGACCTACGGGGATATGAAGAATTGCGGTCTTCCTCTGAGTCGCTCCCTGAGTCTAAATTATTACGGTCTTCCTCTGAGTCGCTCCCTGAGCCTTCATTATAGACGGGGCGCTTGTTTAAAAGGACCGGGACTTTTTCTAAATATTCGAGGCATTGTTTATAATCATTAATTTTTTCTTCATCCGAGCTATCGCTTGATTCCATCTTGCCCTGATAATAGTATCTCTTTCTACTCACACTTATCCCTTGCTTTAATCTAGTGGATTACCGTTAATTCAAGAGATATACCATAATTCTCCTTATAATTCAATGCCTATTGCTAAGAAAAGTGATGATTTTATTCGTTTTATTTTATATGGTTTCTGGTTTTGTTGATGGGGTAATAAAAATCAAACGTCACTTAACGTGAAACAGCGCCACCTGCTTTCGTAACCAGAGGGGTATGAGGTGGTGGAGTTAACGTGGCCTGCGAGGGGGTGCTTTGCTTAAGTGAGGCGGTCATCTGTTCGGCGCTTTCGTGCGGAGTGGAAACAGGCTCTTTAGGGGATTCCTTGTGTTTAGAACCCGCGGCATGATAAATTTTCCGGCCACCATTCACTATATCCGTTAGGATAAAAAGGGGGGCAAGGATGAGCAGCTTTGCAAAACTTATCTCATTGACAGGAACGGGCTTTTTGGAGGGGTCTGCATCAACAACCCGGCCCACCGCATTTCCCAGGTTTAAATGTTTGGACTTAGAGGCTGCAAACTCCCAAAAACTTACGGCTCTCTGCCCTACGTTAAGTTCTTTTTTCTTTTCTTTGCCCATACACGTACTCCTAAAAATGAAAAGCCAGGATAGCATAAAGCCTTACTTAGTTCAACCACCGGAGGTAATACCATGCAACCGCATCCAGAAAAGCCACTTGAAAATAAAAACCTGACCATAGTAGAGGAATTACGCAACAGGCTCTATGATTTTATCGTGACCTCAGAGGATGACTCAGACAAAGCCTGGGCACAAAAACTCAGGGTCATCAACCAGCTCTGTAAAGTGATTGAACTTGAAACTAAATTAAGGGATAGAGATGGATCCAAAGATTTAGAAATCGTATCACCACTGGATTTAAACCAGGAAGATAAAAACATTATTGAACGATTTAAGGTTACACTCGCGCGGTGTTAACTTTTTACTAACCCCCTCTTGATTGAATAGAATAATGATGATGAGCCCCTACACGATCACTGCCTTAGAATCTGAAAACCAATTGCTGCAGCAGCTTTGGAGCCGCTGGTTTAGCGATATTCACAGCCAAAAGGCGTTTCATGCGCTACTGGAGTTTTTCCCAGTACAGGTCTTTGATGAAAATCAGTTAGTGCCAACATTTCATGATGTGCGCAGGGCGTTTGACCGCGAATTGATCCAGTATGCAGTTAAAGCAAATCCTCGGGCAGTGCCCCTATTGGCAAAGGCCGGATGCCAGTTTGAGGTGGCAAGTGAGGGGGAGATAGAATTACTTCGCCGTCATGGTGTTGTGATGGCCTCCGTCCTTTATACAAACCCATCGCGTTCGAGCCTGGAAAATAAACTAGCGATTAAGGCGGGCATTCGCCGTTTTGTCTGTCATGGCAGGGAAGGGTTAGAAAGTTTAAGGGAAGGGCTTGATCAGGCTATTAGCTATGCCAGGGAGCATCAGTTGGCAGAAGGTCATCCAGCGTATGTTGATCCTCATACCGAACTGGATATTCTAATACGGCTTGAAGTCGATAAGCACGGGGTGGTTTCAACGGGAGCTGGTATTTCCAATGTGCGTTTTGGTACCAATCCTGAGCATGCGGTAGAGTTAATGATTCAATGTGCCCAACCTGTAAGCGCCGGTGGCTTTGGGTTTAAACCTTATGGGGTAAGCTTCCATGTGGGAAGCGATGAACAAAATCCTGAAGTCTGGCGTATCCCGATTGAGCATGCTTTTTATGTCTTTGACGAATCCTATAAGCGTGCGGGTATTCTATTAAAGGAAGTGGACATTGGCGGTGGCTTGCCATTTCAACGTCGAGGAGTCAAAAAACATCGCGCATTTGCTTTAGCCATCAGGGGCTATTTTCAAGAGTATTTTGGCAAGGACTATGACAACAACATACTGGTTTCACTTGAGCCTGGACGGGCACTGGCATCGTCGGCTGGGGTTACATTTACCAAAATTATTGATATAAAAAAACGGCAGATCCATAAACAAGATGGAACGAAGGGGGATGTCCTGGTGGTCACCGAAAATGGCGGATGGGTCAATGCTGGCCTGGTTGCTTTTGGCTATAAAACCTACGCGTTTACCTTTGAAGACCAGCAAGGATTTTGTGATTGCCCAGGAAGTGAGATGGCTCTTGCCAAAACCTACGGCGAAACCTGCACAGACTTTGATAATTCAGGAGAACATACGCTGCATGCGTCGATAAAGCGGGGTGATAATCTGGTGTTTTTGGGAACCGGAGTGTATGCAAATGAATTCAAATCCCATCTATGCAGCCTGCAGCCGCCTCTAGTTATCTGGGTTAAGGAAGGGGAAGCCTTTCCCAGTTTTAGAGACTTTACAGCGCAGGTCAAGCAGCGTATGCACACATTAGAGCGTAGCCATGTTATGTTGCGCGAAGAGATTAACGAACTCTATTCCCTGTTTGATATGGCTACTAAAAATTAAGTAATCTATGTTAATGATGGTAGTAGTAAGGGATAATGGCACGGCCATAAACGGAAACTATGAAAACAAACTCGGCTGAAATTCACGCAGAAATACCCAAAGAACCAGGCGCTTCCCCGGCAAGGATCCATGAACTAAAAGGGTTTGAAAAAGTCTTAGAAAAATTCTTCAGTTTTTGCGCACGGATGATCGTCAAAGCTACCTATAAACTGGAATATATCGATTTTGATAAAATTCCCAAAGATGGACCGGCTATTTTAATTGCCAATCATATTACCTATATGGATGGTTTATTGATTCATGGCCAATTGCGGCGGCGGGTGCATTTTTTAATTGATGAATTTATTTATAAGCTTCCGCTGGTTAATTTCTTTATGCGCCTAGACCAGGCCATTCCTATTGCCCCTAACCGCGTCAGTGTGAGTATGGCGCTGGATATGATGACGGATGTTTTGGCCAAAGGAGATATACTCTGCCTGTTCCCCGAAGGGCAGCTTACCTATACGGGCCATTTAGGGCATTTTAAGCCAGGGATAGAATGGATTATCAAACGTTACCCGGTAAAAGTATACCCGGTGGTAATTGAAGGTATGTGGGGCAGCGTATTCAGCCGTAAGTACCGTAAATCCAAGTCGCGCTGGATTCCTCGCAGTTTTCGCCGCAAAGTAACAATTATGTGCGGCGATCCTGTAACACCTGATAATATTAAGGCCTATCATTTACAAACCATTATCAATGAAATGCGGCAGATGTTGCATGATAATGAAGGGCAATGATGCGGTTGAGAGGCGTTGTTTTTTAACAAAGAATGTGCCTCCACGGTTTAACCTTGTCTTGCGACAACTGCTTGAATAATGCGTTGAATGATATGGTATTGCGCGGGGCGCGCAATACGTGTTGTGCTGGTTCCCCGATTTTTAGAGGAGCGCTCGCCTATGGCTCACCACTCATCTAAAAACCGAGGATGACGCCCCACACTCCGTCATTTTCACTTTTTTTAAGCAGTATGGGCCGTAGCGAGTGCTGCTTAAAAAAGGTGAGAACCCAGCGCAATTCCATATCATTCAACGCATGAGCGTATGCCTTATCCAAATCTAAGGTTTAATAATAAAAACAACTTATTTATTTATACAATTTTAGGAGTGTTGGTATGTCAGGTCCCACGTTATCGCCGACCCGTTTACTGGAGGCTGTATTGCGCCAGGATTTGTCTTCCTTTATTGCCAAAAGCTTTCATACGCTTAATCCCGGTATAGAGTATCAACCGAATTGGCATATTGACCTGATCGCTGCTTATTTAGAAGCCGTGACACAAGGCGAGATTAAACGGTTAATTATCAATATGCCGCCACGTGCGTTAAAATCGGTTACGGTTACCGTATCGTGGCCAGCTTGGTTATTGGGACGAAATCCTGCCACACGTATTATTGCGGCCAGCTATAGCCAGGCGCTTAGCACCAAACATTCGGTTGATTGTCGTGCTTTAATACAAAGCCCGTGGTACCGCCAATTATTTCCAGATACCCAATTAAGCAAAACCCATAATCAAAAGCAAAAATTTATGACCAGCCAGCATGGATTTCGTTTTGCCACTTCCGTTGGAGGAACCGCTACGGGAGAGGGGGCCGATATCTTGATTATTGATGATCCCCTGAGCGCGGCACAGGCGCAAAGTGCTACGCGGCGGATGAGGGCGATTGAATGGTTTGAGCAAACCTTTATGAGCCGCTTAAATGACAAAAGCAAAGGGGCGGTGGTGATGGTGATGCAGCGTTTGCATCCTGATGATCTAACGGGTTATTTGCTGCAAAAACCCGAACATCCCTGGACGGTGCTATCACTTCCTGCCATATGTCCATACACCCACTCTATTCAGCAGGGGCGAGTGAGCCGCCTATGGCAGGAAGGCGAATTATTGCAAAGCACGCGTGAGAGCAAGGCAATCCTTGATCGGCTCTGTGCAGAAATGGGAAGTTATGTTTTTAGCGCCCAGTATTTGCAAAAGCCGTTAGTCAGTGAAGGCGGAATGGTCGATGCTAAATGGTTTGTCTACCGTAGCCAGGAACTGATAGATGCGCTGGAATTTGATGCCGTGGTGCAAAGTTGGGATACGGCTATTAAAGCTGTACAGGTTAATGATTATTCGGTCTGTATGACATGGGGAATCTGTGACTTGGGCCTTGTGTTATTGGATGTTGCGCGTTTTCAATTAGAGTATCCCGAATTAAAACGAACATGCTTATTATTGGCTGGAAAATGGAAGCCAGTTGCACTGTTGATTGAGGATACCGCAAGCGGCCAGTCATTGCTACAGGACATCAGGCGGGAAACACAACTTGCGTGCGTAGGCATCCGTCCAAAGGGCGATAAAATATCACGCCTGGCCGCCGTTACGCCTATCATTGAGGCTGGTAGGGTTGTGTTTCCCAAAAATGCACCATGGCTACATACCTTAGAGCAGGAACTATTAGCTTTCCCTCACGCAAAGCACGATGACCAGGTGGATGCACTAAGCCAATTTTTAACATGGTCAAAACAAAAATCCGCCAGAATACGCATTCGTTCCTGGGGATAATAAACCTAAGAATAACAGGCCATATTATCTCTCTTTCGGAAAATGTTGTGATTGAGATGCTATTATTTTTTCGGCATGCGTGCTTGAAGCTGGAGGTGTTTGAATGGGGGCTACGGTAGGCAATTTTTCGTTATCGATAGGTTGTTTATGAAGGGTATTAGGGTTGCCCACCACATTCATGCAAAGCTGTTTGGCCGTGTAATTGGTGATCGCTGCCCATAAAATTCGTGGAAATAAAGCCGGAGCAGAACGGCCAAATTCTTTGTACGAATTGCGGCTGAATGTTTGGCGAAGAATCTCAAGATAGGAAGGTGGTTTTTGTACCCCATCCAGAGGATGATCATGGAGCCTTGTTTTTGCATAGACAATATGAAACGTTAATAGGACTTCAAGTGGAGCCAGTACCGCTGCTTTTTGTAATGAAGAACCTAGCGTGGGTTGCGCAACATTGGCCCATTGGTCATATTTTTTATCCACCATAACGAACATGCCCCAAGGCAAAAAATACTGCGCAAACGTAAACGGAACCGAGCGCAAATGGGTTGACGCAAAATATTTCCATCCATGCTCTGCGGTTAGATTTCGGTAAAATGCGGCATCGTTATGGTGTTTCAGTGCATAAATGGCTTTGGCTTCAGGAATGCTATACAGTAACGTATCAAATAGACTTAAGGTGAGAATGAGTTTAATCGGTTCGTCTGTGCCAATAAAACCAAATGCAGGACCTCTATAACTTTTTCTAGCTAATTTTTGTGCATTATGCTTCCAGCCCTTCATGGTTCCTGCTAATCCGCCCTCGTGAATAAGATGATTGAATGATGATACGGGCCCTAGTCCTTTGTTTATCGCTGTTGTGAATATATTTTGGAACACCGTATAAACAGGGGCTGATGCTATTTGTACACCGGCCATCACGCCCGTTGATGCTAACAAGCGTCCAGAGGGCGATGTTTTAACGGAATCTATTAAATCGCTATAGTTGACAAGCCCTCTACCCAAGGCAGGATTGGAGCTGTTTGCAGAAAAAGTGGGCTCAACGTTTGGAGCCGGATTAGGATTTTTATTATCAGAATGTGGCATAGATACTCCTAAGAATTTTCTGCACTATATAAAATTATATTCGAATGTCAAAAAATTTAATTATTTCTGTCAAATTTTATGTTTATTTATTAAAATTAATTAATGCGAAAGGGATTGCTCCTTAAGGGTTGACGTTGGTGGGCAAGCTAGGCTAATTTAGTAACATATTTTTTTACAGGTAACGTATGCAATGGATTTTTGACTATCAAATATGGGCTGGTTTAATAACGCTGACCGGGCTTGAGATTGTGCTTGGGGTGGATAATGTTATTTTCATCGCCTTGATTGTGTCGAGCCTTCCTCCCAAAATGGGGGCTAAGGCGCGCACGCTTGGTTTAATACTGGCGATGGTTATCCGCATTCTTTTCCTGCTTTGTTTGGCATGGGTGATTGGATTGACCAAACCGTTGGTTAATGTATGGGGATTGATGTTGTCGGGTAAGGATCTACTGATGTTGCTGGGTGGATTATTCCTGATTATCAAGGCAACGGGCAGTATCCACGAGGAAATAACCCATGACCGGCAAAAAGAATTTAAGAATCTTCGCCAGGGGTTTGCCGCCGCTATTGCCCAGATTGTCCTGATCGACTTTATTTTTTCGTTTGATTCGGTGATTACGGCTGTAGGGCTTACCCCCAATATTCCAGTGATTATAGCGGCGATGGTTATTGCCATGCTGGTGATGATTTTTTCATCTGGGATGGTGTCGGGGTTCATCAACCGCTATCCTACCCTTAAAATTCTGGCCCTTGCTTTTATTTTAATCATTGGGTTGTTTTTAGTGGTTGAAAGTTTTGGCATCCATGTTCCGCGCGGGTATATTTACTTTGCGATGTTATTTTCGCTGGCGGTAGAAATGTTGAATATTAAATCATCGAAAAAGGTGAGGGGATAGGGACGCATTTCTGTAGGGTTTGTGGCGGTTTTGTAGGGAGCGGATAACGCCCCACACGCCGTGTGAAACAGGCACCGATGAGGCTGCTTAGTAAGGGTGAGAAAGCCGCCCCCAGCCTCCGTCATCTTCAGCCCATGTAGCGTAAGCGTAATGGGCTGGAGATCCAGCGCAACACTATTTTGCGACTAGCAAAATTCCATACTACTGTGAAACAGGCACCGAAGCGAATGAATTGCGCTGGTCGCGCAATCAGTATTGTGCTGGATTCCCACCCTTTTTAAGCAGCACTCGCCTGCGGCTCATACTGCTTAAAAAGGATGAGAATGACGTCCCGCGCCACCGTTCGTGTGAAACAGGCACCGATGAGGCTGCTTAGAAAGGGTAAGAAAGCCGTCCTACGCCACCCTCCGTGTGAAACAGGCACCGATGAGGCTGCTTAGAAAGGGTAAGAAAGCCGCCCCCAGCCTCCGTCATCTTCAGCCCATGTAGCGTAAGCGTAATGGGCTGGAGATCCAGCGCAACACTATTTTGCGACTAGCAAAATTCCATACTACTGTGATTCAGGCACCGAAGCGAATGAATTGCGCTGGTCGCGCAATCAGTATTGCGCTGGATTCCCACCCTTTTTAAGCAGCACTCGCCTGCGGCTCATACTGCTTAAAAAGGGTGAGAATGACGTCCCGCGCCACAGTTCGTGTGAAACAGGCACCGATGAGGCTGCTTAGTAAGGGTAAGAAAGCCGCCCCCAGCCTCCGTCATCTTCAGCCCATGTAGCGTAAGCGTAATGGGCTGGAGATCCAGCGCAACACTATTTTGCGACTAGCAAAATTCCATACTACTGTGATTCAGGCACCGAAGCGAATGAATTGCGCTGGTCGCGCAATCAGTATTGTGCTGGATTCCCACCCTTTTTAAGCAGCACTCGCCTGCGGCTCATACTGCTTAAAAAGGATGAGAATGACGTCCTGCGCCACCGTTCGTGTGAAACAGGCACCGATGAGGCTGCTTAGTAAGGGTAAGAAAGCCGCCCCAGCCTCCGTCATCTTCAGCCCATGTAGCGTAAGCGTAATGGGCTGGAGATCCAGCGCAACACTATTTTGCGACTAGCAAAATTCCATACTACTGTGATTCAGGCACCGAAGTGAATGAATTGCGCTGGTCGCGCAATCAGTATTGTGCTGGATTCCCACCCTTTTTAAGCAGCACTCGCCTGCGGCTCATACTGCTTAAAAAGGGTGAGAATGACGTCCTACGCCACCGTTCGTGTGAAACAGGCACCGATGAGGCTGCTTAGTAAGGGTAAGAAAGCCGCCCCAGCCTCCGTCATCTTCAGCCCATGTAGCGTAAGCGTAATGGGCTGGAGATCCAGCGCAACACTATTTTGCGACTAGCAAAATTCCATACTACTGTGAAACAGGCACCGAAGCGAATGAATTGCGCTGGTCGCGCAATCAGTGTTGCGCTGGATTCCCACCCTTTTTAAGCAGCACTCGCCTGCGGCTCATACTGCTTAAAAGGATGAGAATGACGTCCTGCGCCACCGTTCGTGTGAAACAGGCACCGATGAGGCTGCTTAGTAAGGGTAAGAAAGCCGCCCCCAGCCTCCGTCATCTTCAGCCCATGTAGCGTAAGCGTAATGGGCTGAGATCCAGCGCAACACTATTTTGCGACTAGCAAAATTCCATACTACTGTGATTCAGGCACCGAAGTGAATGAATTGCGCTGGTCGCGCAATCAGTATTGTGCTGGATTCCCACCCTTTTTAAGCAGCACTCGCCTGCGGCTCATACTGCTAAAAAGGGTGAGAATGACGTCCCGCGCCACCGTTCGTGTGAAACAGGCACCGATGAGGCTGCTTAGTAAGGGTAAGAAAGCCGCCCCCAGCCTCCGTCATCTTCAGCCTATGTAGCGTAAGCGTAATGGGCTGGAGATCCAGCGCAACACTATTTTGCGACTAGCAAAATTCCATACTACTGTGAAACAGGCACCGAAGCGAATGAATTGCGCTGGTCGCGCAATCAGTATTGTGCTGGATTCCCACCCTTTTTAAGCAGCACTCGCCTGCGGCTCATACTGCTTAAAAAGGGTGAGAATGACGTCCTACGCCACCCTTCGTGTGAAACAGGCACCGATGAGGCTGCTTAGTAAGGGTAAGAAAGCCGCCCCAGCCTCCGTCATCTTCAGCCCATGTAGCGTAAGCGTAATGGGCTGGAGATCCAGCGCAACACTATTTTGCGACTAGCAAAATTCCATACTACTGTGAAACAGGCACCGAAGCGAATGAATTGCGCTGGTCGCGCAATCAGTATTGTGCTGGATTCCCACCCTTTTTAAGCAGCACTCGCCTGCGGCTCATACTGCTTAAAAAGGGTGAGAATGACGTCCTACGCCACCGTTCGTGTGAAACAGGCACCGATGAGGCTGCTTAGTAAGGGTGAGAAAGACGCCCCCAGCCTCCGTCATCTTCAGCCTATGTAGCGTAAGCGTAATGGGCTGGAGATCCAGCGCAACACTATTTTGCGACTAGCAAAATTCCATACTACTGTGAAACAGGCACCGAAGCGAATGAATTGCGCTGGTCGCGCAATCAGTATTGTGCTGGATTCCCCACCCTTTTTAAGCAGCACTCGCCTGCGGCTCATACTGCTTAAAAAGGGTGAGAATGACGTCCTACGCCACCCTTCGTGTGAAACAGGCACCGATGAGGCTGCTTAGTAAGGGTAAGAAAGCCGCCCCCAGCCTCCGTCATCTTCAGCCCATGTAGCGTAAGCGTAATGGGCTGGAGATCCAGCGCAACACTATTTTGCGACTAGCAAAATTCCATACTACTGTGAAACAGGCACCGAAGCGAATGAATTGCGCTGGTCGCGCAATCAGTATTGTGCTGGATTCCCACCCTTTTTAAGCAGCACTCGCCTGCGGCTCATACTGCTTAAAAAGGGTGAGAATGACGTCCTACGCCACCGTTCGTGTGAAACAGGCACCGATGAGGCTGCTTAGTAAGGGTAAGAAAGACGCCCCCAGCCTCCGTCATCTTCAGCCCATGTAGCGTAAGCGTAATGGGCTGGAGATCCAGCGCAACACTATTTTGCGACTAGCAAAATTCCATACTACTGTGAAACAGGCACCGAAGCGAATGAATTGCGCTGGTCGCGCAATCAGTGTTGCGCTGGATTCCCACCCTTTTTAAGCAGCACTCGCCTGCGGCTCATACTGCTTAAAAAGGGTGAGAATGACGTCCTGCGCCACCGTTCGTGTGAAACAGGCACCGATGAGGCTGCTTAGTAAGGGTAAGAAAGCCGCCCCCAGCCTCCGTCATCTTCAGCCCATGTAGCGTAAGCGTAATGGGCTGGAGATCCAGCGCAACACTATTTTGCGACTAGCAAAATTCCATACTACTGTGATTCAGGCACGGAAGCGAGCGAATGAATTGCGCTGGTCGCGCAATCAGTGTTGTGCTGGATTCCCACCCTTTTTAAGCAGCACTCGCCTGCGGCTCATACTGCTTAAAAAGGGTGAGAATGACGTCCTGCGCCACCGTTCGTGTGAAACAGGCACCGATGAGGCTGCTTAGTAAGGGTAAGAAAGCCGCCCCCAGCCTCCGTCATCTTCAGCCCATGTAGCGTAAGCGTAATGGGCTGGAGATCCAGCGCAACACTATTTTGCGACTAGCAAAATTCCATACTACTGTGATTCAGGCACCGAAGCGAATGAATTGCGCTGGTCGCGCAATCAGTATTGTGCTGGATTCCACCTTTTTAAGCAGCACTCGCCTGCGGCTCATACTGCTTAAAAAGGGTGAGAATGACGTCCTACGCCAAACTTCGTGTGAAACAGGCACCGATGAGGCTGCTTAAAAAGGGCAAGAATGACGGTGCTTTTTTCGTATGGGGGGCTGCGCCACCCGAAGCTCGTAAGAGTGTAGGGTGGTGCCGAAGAGAGGAATCGAACCTCCGACCTACGGGTTACGAAAGCCATTTAAGTTATTGATTTACAATAACAATAAATGCCAAACAATACCAAAATCAGCGGGTTTCAGCCCTTAGCAGCACGATGCCAATCTACGCACATTTCCAAACATTTCCAAGCCTGTTGTTGATATGGCGCTGACATGACCGCGTGTGCATCTGTTCTGTGCTGATATGGAACACGGCTAAATGCAATTTGCCAAATGAAATCTTTGCGACTAATTTATCTGTAAATGTATAAAACAATATAGCATTCTGAGGTAGTTTATGGGTCGCAAGGTTTTTTTTAGTTTTCACTATAAGCCCGATAACTGGCGCGCATCGCAAGTTAGAAATATGGGCGTTGTAGAGGGCAACCAAGCCGTCTCCGATAACGATTGGGAAAGCGTAACCAAAGGCGGTGACTCTGCAATCGAGACATGGATTGATGAGCAAATGAAAGGCAAGTCCTGCATTGTCGTTTTAATCGGCAATGACACTGCAGGTCGGAAATGGATAAAACACGAAATCAAGAAAGCATGGGATGCAAAAAAAGGAGTCGTTGGTATTTACGTGCACAATCTAAAAGATAAAGACAGTGCGCAATCCACTAAAGGCTCCAACCCGTTTGACAGTGTCATAATCGATGGGAAAAAACTTTCCGATACGGTGAAGGCCTACGATCCGCCATACTCCATCAGTACAAATGTGTACGATGACATCAAGACCAACATTGATGCATGGGTAGAAAAAGCAGTCGAGATTAGAGACAACTACAAGGCTTAACGGCCAGCTTGTCGGGCAGCGGCTTCCACCCACTTCCCAAAGTTATTATAGCCATCGTTGTCGACCCAATCGTAGATGCTGAAGAGACTGCTCAGTACAGGTTTGTCTGTACCCTGAAGATAAGGTGCCGCCGCCGTTGTGATGAGTGATTGATACGGCGCATCCTGCCAACCATCTTTATATTGAATCATGGGCCGCAATTTTCCGTCTTTAGTGCCATACCCCAAAAAGGAGAAGGGACTGCCCCCAGCACTGTCTGCACCAGTTTTTGGATCTTTGATCTGGTGGATGCGGATGCCAAATACACCCATGCCTAATTCCACAGCTTTCAATATCTCATAATCCACCCAGCGGCGGGTATAGGTTTCCTGACCGATGAGTACGCAAAGCACGCTGGAGCCGACAAGGCCGTTATCGATCAATCGCCGCACTGCTTGATCACCCTCTTTCTTGGCTTTCTCTTCCAGCGATCCGTCAAAGAAACCGGCAGTGGTATAGCTGCCTTTGGTGATGTGATGATTTTTGATCACCTGCACACGCATGACGTCGCGTTGATAATGAAAGCTGAAGAATACGCTACGCGGCATCGCTATTCCTTTTTCAAAATATCCAGCAGCGTGATCACCGCCTTAATGTGATTGCCCTTGAGGTCGCTCAATTCTGCAAAGGCCGCTTTGAAAGCGTCTGTCGCGCCGGGATAAAAAGCATTTATGTTTCCGTTGATCTCCTCCCAAAGCTCGTGCGCCATGTAGCCTGTGGCTCCAATGGGAATGAGCTTTAATCCTTGCGCCTTGGCGATTTCGAACTCGGAGTGCATGCCATTAGAGAGGACGATCTTGCCATCCTTATCGACTTTATTTCCAAACAGGAAGATGGCGACACCAGCGTACCCGATCATGTCCTTGCGGTAGGCTTCCCAAGTCTCTTGACCTTTTTCGCCCTGCGGGAATGGGCGAAGCAGCAGCTGGTCATGCAGCTTCTGGCGGTTGTTTTCGTAAATGTGTTGTAGAACACCAGTAATGACATGGCTGCCAACGCCCAGCCCGAAGCCGGAAACGATCTTGTAGTCCTTCAGGATAATCTCGCGGCTGAGATTACGGATGAATTCTTCAGCTGATGCGGCAGTATGGTCGCCATATTCATGGGCAGCACCAGATATAAAAATGGTGCGCTGACGGAAACGATCTTCGATACGCCGCAGGATTGCAGTCAAATCCTCGTACCGCTCGATTTGCAGTGTTTGTACGCCGAAGCGCTTTAGATCATTGATCTGCAAGTTCAACTTTAGTGTAGCGTACTGAAAAGTAGTATCGTCAGGATATTCGTCGCGCAGCGGACGCTTCAGAATGCAGTAATGCTGACGCGGCTTATCTTGTAGGCTGAGGCGCACACGGCTAAGAATGTAGTCGAGGTTGGGGTCGGTGAAGCTGAAGCCAAGAAACAGAAAGGTTTTAGAAACCAGATCGCCGCGCAATGCGGTGGCGAACGGCTCACGCGTTGAACTATAGCGCTCGTAGTCATCCTTGGTTAGTACCGCATCGTCTGGATGGTCGATATCACCATGCATCTTATAGACCAATGCATCGCGCTTAGGCTTGGTGTTTTTAAGCTGATCAACGGTGTATTTGACATCGGGAATCTTACCAACACTGGTGAGCGTGTCTTCAATCAGCTTATCGTAGTTTGTTGTCCAATAGGTCTTGATCGGCAACCGTGCAAGAATGCGATGATTATCGCTCGCTACATGACCGCGCGAGAATTGCTCTATCAATTCCTGATTAAGATCAGAGCGGCTCTGTTTTTCATTCAAATGGTACTGAGCGATGGAAATTAAATCCGTTTCGGCATCGATATTCAGACCCAGTGCGTGTGCGATAGGTGTAAGCAAACCCTTCCAGCTAACAAAACCCGCAGAAATAGAGAGGCCCGCACCCGCAAAAATGGCGGCGTTTTCCTCCTCCAGCTCTTTCACGAATTTGTTTATGAAAATGTCGATGTCGCGTGCTGCATTCATTAAGTTAACTCCTGCAGGGCTTAATCATCATCTTTGGTGGCATCTTCCGCGATGGCTTGCGCCTCGAACGGCTTATAACGCTCTTTGGCAAGCCACAGGAGCCGTTCGGCTTGAACCAGCAACGTGCGGCGCAAGCCGGGCTGGACGTCGCCGCGTTCACAGATCACCTGCGACAGGCGGGCAATGGTGGCAGCGCGGCGCGCAAGGCGTACATCAGGATGCCCACGAATTTCCCGCACCTCATCACTGATGATCACACCCTTAAAAGGCTTGGGCGGTTTGATTGCTTTGCCGAAAAGTGGAATTTTCTCATTCAACACAGCGCTGAATTTTGATTCTTTCATCAGCTGATTGAACACGGCAGCTTCGAGCGCATTAAGGTGCGCTTTCACCTCCGCATCACTGCCCGAACGCGCTTCGAATTCTGGCAACGGCCATACTGCCACGGCATAAACCTCGTAAGGATCAAGCACATTCATTGCCACCGCATCGGTGCGCTGGTTGGTGAGATGCCTGCCGATGCGACCAGAAAGTTTCTCGCGGGTCTGGCCGACATAAATTGGCTCATCATCATAATCGTAAAACGCATACACGCCGAACTTATAGCCGCCCAAACGTTTGACGCTGGGCGCGCGCGGATCACTCACCGTCTGGTCGAGGAATGCCTTTAAGCCTTTGCGCAGAGCATTGGTGTCGAAAGGCATTTCGACAGTATCGATGGCGGAGGATGGCGAACGTGAGTTTGATGACATAATCGGCAGAGATTAACCGATTTATTTTCAGTCCGCTACAACGGATTATGCAGTTGCTAAAACTGAGGAATTCTTGGCTTCCGATGCGTCAATCCGCGCCAATACCGGCTCAAATACTGTCTTTGCGAGGAAACGCACGACCGGTACTGCTACACCATCGCCGCAGAGCTGGTACGCATCATTATATTTTTGCGGCAATTTATAGTGATCCGGCAGTCCCATGAGGCGTGCGGCCTCACGCGGCGCAAGCAACCGTGAGCGAACTTCCTGACCTTCCACGATCATGACGGTTTGGCGGCTGCTGCCGCCAGTGGCAGTACGCAGACATCCGGCGATGCCATCGAACCGCACCTCCGCGCGTTGTTCACCGTTGCGAACGCGTTTGTACAACGTGCCGATGGATCGTTTGCCAGTGGCCTGTTGTTCGCGGAGTTTGCGACGGTTTTCTTCTGACATCATGCTAATCAGCCGGTTGGTCTGCTCGGCGGTATGCCACTCTACGCCCTCAGCCTGATCGGTGATGATATCTTCAAGCGTCAGTCGTTTTGCGGAAGGCTTTGGCATTTCGAGCCAGAACCATTTGTCCCGCGCGCGCTTAGTGAGATGTTCATAGGCACGCAGCATAGATTCTGGATGCCAGTAAGGATTTGGGGATTTTGAAACGATGGTACCGAGATGACGCTTATCAAGCCGGATACCGACCACAAAAAGACGCTCACGGCTCTGTGGCAAGAAATCTGAAGCATCGATCACTGCCGATCCGATCCAATAACCAGCTTTTGCCAGCGCCTCACAAATAGCTGCGAAATCGGTGCCTGCATTGGAGGTTAGCAACCCACGCACATTTTCCACGCATACGATATCGAACGGTTTTCCAGCATTGGCCATGCCTTCGACTATACGCATCCATGCCCAAAACATGCCACTGCGCTCACCAGCAAGTCCGGCATATCCGCCTGCCAGCGACGTATCCTGACAAGGAAAACTTGCCCAAGCAAGGCGCGCAGGCTTTGCACCAAGTACATTCACATTGGCGATATCGCCTTCATACAGATGATCGTCACCGAAGTTTTCCCGGTATGCGCGGCATTTCTTAACATCAATGTCGCAGCCGCGAACGCATTGCCACGCATCGCCCAAGCCGAGCCGAGCCATGCCCGATCCGCTGAAATCCTCGTGGAATGTGTATTTACTTTTAGCCATGCGCGAAGATTACCATCTGTCTGTTAAAAAGTCAGCAAGAACCAAATAGTTTATGCCACTCACTTCACCATCCGCAAATTTGCTCGTGGTTTGTCGTGCGGTGGCATGGGGCTGGTGGTTTGGGCAACGTTGGCGATGCGGTTGCTGATATCCTCTGCCGCTTTGCGCAGGTGGTCGGTTGCCAGATGGGCGTAACGCAGTGTTGTTTGCGCCTGCGTGTGGCCGAGCAACGCACCTATCATCGGCAGTGAGTAGCCCAGCGCGTTGGCCATGCTGGCATGGCTGTGCCGCAAATCATGCAGATGTAATTCCGTGGTGATGCCCGCTGCCTTTTTGATGCGATCCCACGGTTTTTTTACATCCATAATCGGCTTGCCGTCATTGCGTTCGCTCACCACCACATAGGGATTACCCTCCATGCGGCGGATATTTTTCAGCACTCCCTCGATATAGGGCGTGATGAAGAGCGTCTTCGGGCGTTTTTCCTTGGTGGCTTCTTTGGGCAGACGGATGACGCGGTTAGCCAAATCGACATAATCCCATTTCAGGTGGCGCGCTTCGCCAGGGCGGCAGCCCGTGTGCATCATGATGCGGAACATGGCCAGCACATGCGGGCTTTCCGTTAAATTGCGCTCGGCACGTTGCATCGCCGACTCAAGTGCGGCAAATTCCTGTTCGTTCAGGAACCTCTCGCGGCGATTTTCAGGGAAGCGTTCTACACCGAAGCACGGATTGCTGTTGCGGTCGCGGTAGCCCCATAGCTCTGCCTTGCTCATGATGGAGGACATCGCGGCGAGTGAGCGGTTGGCACCGATGGGGCGATGTCGGTTTTTGGCGAGGTAATCGTAAATATCCTTGCGCTCGATGGAGCGGATTTTCATCTTGCCAAAATGCGGCAGAACCATGTGCGCTAGAATTTGTATATTACTGGCGTGCGTCGCAGGACGGCTGCGTATGGAGCTATGGTCATCGAGAAAACGCTGTGCTACCTCAGCGAATGTGGGCTGGCTGCGCTGCATCTCGTCCTGTTGCACCGGGTCTTCACCTTTGACGATGCGGTAGGTCAATTCGCGGGCAAAATCCCGCGCCTGTTCAACGGTCAGATGACCATACTTGCCGATGGTTTTTCGCCGTGAGCGGTTGTCCTGGTTGCGGTAATTGAGAATGAAGGATTTGCTGCCAGCGGGTGTGATAACCACCCCGAATCCCTTCACCTCCATATCCCACAGATATTCCAGTTTGCCGGTTGCCTCAAATGCGTCGATGGCTTTTTTGGTAAGTTTTGCTGTCATGGTTCGCTCCTTTCAGTGGTTATGACAGGGTCACTACCGCTCTTAAGGGGTTGAACATCAACGTATTTATGAGCTATTCCAGCCATCTAAACCGCTTGACTCCTGCCGCTTTCGCTGGATGCCGCCAACCGTTGCGATTCCTCGGTGGTGGAGCGGAAACACCGCTGCTGCTCAAACTCCAGCACACCGCCCGCACCGAGGATGGGATAACGCACATTCGCTTTCGGGCCGGGGCCGGTTTTAATGTAGATCGGCCCGCCACCAGTGAAACGCCAGTTGTTGAGGCAGCTGATCGATAGCTCCCACCGCTGCGCCAGATGCTCCGGCTTCAGGAAGAGATTGTCCGTCACCACCGTGATGCCATGCGCCATGAAAAAACGGTGCAATGCGTTGAGCGTGGGCGTGATGTCAGTGGCTTGAAGATTATCGAGGTCGATGGTTGCCATGCTCATTCCTCCACATCGTCGCGGGTGGTGATATTGGCGATGGCTTTAACTACCTGATACACGTCATCGTAACATTCTGCAGGAATGCGCGTGAGCAGACGGATGATCCGCATGGTGGGTGGCGGCAAGGGTTCGGTGGATTGGCAATCACCGCGCGGCGGGTAAAAAACAAGGATCGACACATCGAACGCCTCGGCAAACTGCATGGCCTTGCCGACCGACAGACGATTATGGCCGCGTTCGTATTTCTGAACCTGTTGCGGCGATAGCTCGACTTCCTCGCCCAGCCGCTTCTGGCTGATGCCAGTGGTCTGGCGAAGCATGAGTAGCTGGCGCGCAGCGTACTGGTTGATGTCATTTTCATCAATCATGGCTGCCTCCATCCGCTTTGCAACTGGGGTACAGCCACTCAGGAATACATACGCCGCCTTCGCAGCACCCGCTGATCCAATTGATAATCAGCCAGTCAAAGAAAGCTGCAAATAACAGCATGAAGAAGCTGGCGATGATGAAGTGGAAGGCTTGTCGCCATGTCAGCCGCGTAAGCCATTTTTGCAATTTTTCTTTTATAGCCATCGGTGTTTTACCTCCCATAAAGTTGCCTATGGGTAGGATTCGGTAGCAGATAGCGCAATTATTTGTCTATAGAAAAATTGCAATCAAAGAAAATATTTCACTGAAATAACAGTGGTTTATTGCCGCTTCGGCAAAGAATCAGGATTAAGCGCGTTTGATGTGCAGGATGGGGTGCGCTGCAAGAATTTTGACATCCATCATCAGCGTTCCGCCTTGCGGATGCAGGATGTAACGACCTTCCTTGCCGCCCTTGGAAACCCAAGCCAGCAAACGCTCACCACGCTTCTTGGTGTCGAGCGTCAGGACGCATTCGCGGTCTAGGAAGAGTCGCTCGTTTCGCTGAGGTGCGCCGTCGAAATACAGAAGGTCGTTCGCCCCATGATACGGCACGAGATCGGAAGTCTTGATTTTAAGCACCTCTGCCGTCTCTGGCAGTCCGGGGATGGCATCCACGGTCTCGCGCTGTTTTTCAGCGATTTCCTTGATGAAGGTCTTGTATTTAATAAAGCCGGTGATGGGTGTGCTGGGCAGGTCAAGCTCAGGCGCGTCCAGCGCTTCCGGGGCGCAGCTGAGCGCCTTGGCAAGCAATGCGCGATACTTCTCAAAGCCCTCAGTTTCGCCCGTCTCAATGCGATTCAGGGTGGAGGCCGGAATGCCGATCATATCGGCCAGCCGCTTTTGCGTGAGATTCCGCCGCCTGCGTAGGTATGCGATGTTGTTTGTGGTCATAGTCCCGCTTTTTACCGTAACGGCAAAATCCTGTCAAGTCCTTAGCGGAAAAATCCCATTGACAGAAAATTGCATTTAGTGCGAATTAGTGGTCATGAAATTGCACCATTGGCTCAAATTAGTGGGAATGAAGCAATCCGAACTCGCATCGATGGTCGGCTGCTCTGTCTCGACCATTAATCGGCACATCAAGCATGGACGCATTCTAGACCCAGACGTGGTGGTGCGCATTTACTTCATCACGATGGGTGCCGTCCGCCCCGATGATTATTACGATCTCGAAAATGTTCCCCCCGATGTGCAGGCATTGCTCGATCCACGGTTCGCGCTCCGCAAACGTTTCCTGCCAGCGAAAGAAAAAGCGGATGCAGCATGAACGACGAGCGCCAGCCACTCTCCCCCCGCAGGAAAAACCAGAGCATGGAGCTGGTGTTCGATGGCGTGCGCTATCAACTGACCATCGGCTTTTACACAAACGGGCGGATCGGCGAGGTCTGGCTGAACGGGCCGCGACCTGACAGCGCCCTCTACCATATTACCCAGGATGCGTGCGTACTGATCTCACACCTGCTGCAGCGTTTTACCTCACCGCACACGCTGTATGATTCCCTGCCGCGCAAGGCAGATGGATCGTCTGCGTCGGTGATCGGCGCGATCATTGAACTGCTCATCTCGCTTCCCGAAGTGGAGGTGCCATGACCAAGCATTTTTACATGCCGTTTTTTACCGAAGCGTATCTGGCTGACACGCAGCATTTGTCGCTGGAAGAGCAAGGCGCGTATATGCGGCTGCTCTGCTTCATGTGGATGCGTGGTGGATACTTACGCGATGACGACAAAGAATTATCCCGACTGCTTGGTTTGCATGTGAATAAGTGGAAGAAGATACGCGAAACCCTGGGGGCATTTTTGCAAAAACACCCCCCACACTTACTCACTCAGAAGCGTTTAATCCATGAATACCAAAAGGCCGAAGCAAAGCGCGATAGCAAACGGCAAAATGCCAATGCCAGATGGCAGGGTGAATCCAATAAAAACAATCAGATAGCAAATGCGGATGCATCGCTGCCGCATATGCAAAGCGCATACGAACCATCGTTGTTCGCAGATGCGGGGGTGGATGCGAACCACATCACTTCTCACCTGCTATCTATATCTATATCTAAATTTAAGAATAATAGATCAGATAGGCTCGGCAGAAACTGTGGACAACTTCGCCATCCATTCAACGAACAGGACGCTGGGGCATTCAGTGCCAAGCTCGTAGAAATATTCACGCAGCACAAACTTCAGCCGCCCGGCGACTACGAAATCATCCGCCAATGGATTGATAGCGGCATTGATCCCTTCCAGCACATCCTGCCCGTCATTGCCGAACTGCTGATGCGTAACCTGCAGACGCATAGCGAGCCGCCGCGCAGCTGGAAGTATTTTGCCAAAGAAGTCTATGCAATGGGGCTTCGGTGATGGGAAAAAAGCAACGCAAACCACGCCAACGCACGCACGCCATCCAACTGGAGGCGGATCGCGGCACGCCGGAGTTTCAGGCAAAGGTGAAGCTGGAGACGGTGTATCTCGACCGCAAGACCACGGCCACGCGGGTGCGTGATAAACGCCCCATCGATAAATACCACCGCCTCTACAAGATTGATGAGGAGAACGGCGTGCGCGAGGCTGACCGGCGCGGCATCAACGACGCGCAATACCGTGCTGCCGACCGCATTGCCTGCAACCATGAGAAGACGCACCCGCGCCTGTCGCGTGAGCTGGTGCCAATGGTGTTCGATAAAGGCATCAACCCCGGCGCATACCCGCTGGAGATACAGATCGAGGCCGTGCATCTGCACGACCGTCTGCTCAGGCCGCTCAATAATGAATCACGCAGCATGGTGCGGCAGATCTGTTGCTACGGGGAATGCCTCAACGAGTACGAGGCTGCCAGACGGTGGCGCAAAGGTTACGGGATGATCCGCCTGCGTGAGGCACTCGATGAGTTGGTGGAGTCATTTAGAAAAACAAAGAATTCATATACCTTCTGATATTAGTAAGTAGGCAGGGCTGTAAACAGCCCTGCCTACTACCTTTAATGCTTCATTCCTTCATGCTTCTTTTGCATCGATTCTTTTTCAGATTTAGCGCAGATTTCGCATTGCTCACCTTCTTTCATGGAAGACATGCCTTCCATTTTACCCATACACATTTTGCACATGCCGTCTTTACAGCATTTGCATTCGCCAGATTTGCAGCACTCACCGCATTTTCCGTCCTTGCAACACTCACATTTTTCACAGCATGGCATTTTCATGTCCATACCAGACATTGAACCACCCTTCGTGTTGGCACAGGCAGTTACAAAAACGAGCAGAATGATAGGCAATAGTTTCTTAAACATAACAAATCTCCTTTGGTTGGTGGTTAGTTCTTTTTGATAGTTGAAATCGTGTAGTCATCCTTGCCCGCTGGCTTCAGCGTAAAGGAAACGGCATCACCTTCTTTGACGTTGGACAAGTCAACGCCACTATCCGCAGTGAATGTCATCGTCATCACTGGCCAACCCAACGATTTAATCGGATCATGCTTGATTTTGATGGTATGTTTTGCTTCGTCAGCACTCACTACTTTTCCAGTAGCGACAACGCCACCGCCTGCAGGTGCTGCTTCGCCACTTTCCAACTTCTTCGTCAGCTTGTGGTGATCCACATTTTTGGTTTCACCTGCCTTTGAAGGCGCACCCACAATCAGCACCCCATCCATGCCGAGTGCTTCATGCGGGTGGCAGTGATATTTATAGGTTCCTGGCACGGTGAAAGTGTAGGTGAACTTGTCGCCTTTCTTTTCCTGCATCGGTGACATAATCATTTCATCCACGCCCTTGGGAACGCTCACAAACATCACCTGATGTGCTTCATCCTGCGCGTTTTCAAACGTGACAGTATCACCAGGCTGGATAGTCAGTTTATCAGGTGAGAAGAAGTTTTGTTTCTTCGCATCATAGTCTGTGACTTCCTTGATGGTGAATTCAGCCGCGAATGCAGGTGTTGTTGCCAGCATTAGCGCGGTAGTGAGTAGTAGCTTTTTCATAAGATTTTCCTTTATAGTTAGTTGATTAAAACATCAGTCGCAGGCCGAAAGAGCCAACTAGCTCGTCGTTATTTTCCCCGTTACTTTTGGCAATGGAGGAGGTTTCACCGAATTTTCGGCCATAGTGGACATCCACATACGGTGCGAATTTTCGGGTGAATTCGTAGCGCGTTTGCAAGCCTATCTGCCCGTCTGTCACGCCCGCACCAATGTCCTG
This sequence comes from Alphaproteobacteria bacterium, assembly GCA_016722515.1. Lineage (NCBI taxonomy): Bacteria > Pseudomonadati > Pseudomonadota > Alphaproteobacteria > Alphaproteobacteria bacterium. The sequence goes on along the minus strand of JADKJE010000004.1, from coordinate 72,963 downwards.
TTCGTGGACATCTTGTGCTGAGAGATTGACTTCAACATAAGGCTGCAAAATCAGCTTTTGTGTCAGAAGAAGGTCGTTTTCCTGCCGCAGCCGCGCTGTGACATCGCCATGTTCACTGACGAAAAGATGTGCTTCAGTTTCAAACCATTGCTGGGCAAGCCCGTTAATCCCAAGTGTCAGGTATGCAGTAGATTCGGGCTTGGTATCGTAGCGAATCCCTGCCTGTGCATCCCAGAATGTCGAGATGTTGCGGCTATAGAGTGCCAAAAACTCAGCACTTTCCAGCTTGCTATCGGCACGCTCACCCTCTGATTTTATCCAGAGCTTGTTTTCATCCGTACCGATCCACCCATCCAAATCCCAGCTTTGAAGCGGCGTTCCATCGGTATTGCTCCCAGCATCGGTTTCCAAACGGAACATGTGGAAGATCCCGCCGCCATGCTCTGCAGCCATATCTGCGTGGGCAGAATGATCCGCCGCGAATGCAGGCTGTGCGAGTGCAGTAGTGAGGCTGAGTGCCATAAGTAAACGCTTATTGTGCATGGTGGCCTCCATTGGCTTTGGTTTCTGTAGCAGGCACATCCGCCGCATCGAGCTTGGCGACGACGACCTGACGCATCATGCCGCTGGCCATGTGATAGAGCAGATGGCAGTGGAACGCCCATTCGCCGATTTCATCCGCTGTCACCAGCACAGAGTATGACCCACCTGGTGGCACAATCACCGTATGCTTGTTGGGTAGCTTTGCCGCAGGCTGGCCGTTCTCCAACTGCACAAACATGCCATGCAGGTGCATCGGGTGCGCCATCATGGTTTCGTTGGTGAAGTTGAGGCGTACACGCTCGCCATATTTCAGGCGGATGGGTTCGGCCTCCGAGAATTTCTTTTCGTTAATCGTCCAGATGTAGCGTTCCATATTACCGCCCAAACGCACGTCGATGGTGCGCTGCGGCTGGCGTTGGTCTTTCTGCACACCCGCGTAGCGCAAGTCAGCGTATGAAAGTGCTTTCTGGCCTTCAGGCATTCCCGTTTTCGCCCAGCCGCTAATCATATCGGCGGGTGTCATTTCCATATCGGGGTCGTCCTTCATCATCATCTCCATGTTCATATCGGCCATAGAGAGCAATGCGCGGGGACGGGCTGGCGGGATTTCTCCCTTCATGCCTTCGCGAGTGGCAAGCGTGCCAATGGCGAAGCCCGTGCGGTCAATCGGCTCGGCAGCGATGGTGTAGGCTTTATCGTCCTTCGGCGTGACAATCACATCGTAGGTTTCTGCAGGCGCGAAACGGAATTCATCCACTGTAACAGGCTCGATGCCCTGACCATCAGCTTGCACCACGCTCATCTTTAACCCAGGAATCCGCACATCGAAGAATGACATGGCCGAGGCATTGATAAAGCGCAGACGCACTTTCTCACCTGGCTTGAAAAGCCCCGTCCAGTTTTGTTTTGGCGATTTGCCATTGGTGAGGAACGTGTAGCCTGTGACATCAGCCAGATCGGTACGCATCATCCGCATATCGCCCCAGTCTTTGGCATCTTTGAACGCCTTGTCCCACCCACGCTCCTTTATATCCGCGAAGAAATCACCAACCGTGAGCCGCGCATTGGCGTAATAATCCGACGACTTTTTGAGATTCGCCATGATGTCGCTGGAATGTTCTTCGGAGAAATCGGAAAGCACCACGACATAATCGCGATCCGCCGCAATCGGGTCTTTGCCTTTAGGCGAAGTGATAATCGAGCCATATAACCCGTCCTGTTCCTGACCGCTGGTATGCGAGTGATACCAGTAAGTGCCAGTTTGCCTTACGGGGAAACGGTAGGTGAAGGTCGTCCCTGGCTCTATCGCCTTATAGCCTCCAAACCCTGTTACACCGTCCATTGCGTCGGGCAGTAGCAGGCCGTGCCAATGGATAGAGGTTGGTTCATCCATTTTATTGGTGACGTGGATCACCGCTTCATCGCCTTCGGTGAAGCGAAGCGTGGGGGCTGGGATGCTCCCATTCACGGTGATTTTCTCGATTGGTTTGCCAGTAATGTTTACAGGCAACCGCTCAATCGTAAGCGTGTATTCTGATGTTTTGGCGTGTGCAGGAGTGGCTAGAAACCCTACCATCAGCAACGCCATCATCAGGGGATGATGTGTTCGCATAACTAATCCTTGATTTGCATTGAAAATAGTCGCCACGCGCGAAAGCGCTTGGGCGTCATACAGACAATAGGACTCAAGCTTTGGGAGGGCGTTTTAAGCGATTGGAAAGCGCGGATTCCACCACATCATTGGTGAAGCCGAAGCTGCTTTTGCTGGCAGTTAAACGAAAGAGTGATTCACTGCCGTTGCCAAAAATCTTTGACAGGCCGCTATGACAGGTGCTTCCGATGCACTTGCACATACCTTTATCACAGCATTTTCCAGATTCTTTATCGTTCTGTGCTGTTTTATCGGATTGCTCGGCCTTAGCCTGTTTGTGGCAATCACCATGTTCTGAGGATGCTTCGGCTTTCTCTACCTTCGCAGAATCATGAGGCATCATTGCATGAGACGCGGTTGGAAAGCTCGTTGCCATAACGAGTGCCAGAACCATAAACATGCTGATGAAGATTCTCATGAGGATAGCATACACGCTGTTAAGTTTTAATTCAATGTGTAGATGAGGGTAATAAATTAATCCTGCGAACCTTGTCGTTGACAGTAGGTGCACCTAGATGCTATACATTTTTACATCATCCAAGAATTGTTTCTACACAACCTGCTCACCGAGCGGGTTTTTTATTGTTCACTCCCTGCCGCTCGGCGCGGCTTTCCGCCCATCTCCCGCTATCCCACGTCGCATCGGCAAGCCACGGGTCCTCCCCGTGCATAGAACGTATGCGGGGGGCAAAGCCGCGCCACTTTTTTAGCGATAGGCATAAAATCCGGGTTCGCAGTTCGCGCCTCGGTTCGCACCTGAGAACACCATGACCGATCTTACCATCCACACCATCGCTACCGAGCGATTGATTCCGTATGCCCGCAATGCGCGCACCCATTCGGAAGAACAGATCGCACAGATCATGGCCTCCATCGCGGAGTTTGGATTCATTAATCCAATCCTCGTCGATAAGGAGCATGGCATCATCGCTGGGCATGGCAGGTTGATCGCCGCCCAACGGCTTGGCATGAAAGATGTGCCGGTGATCGCCATTTCGCATTTGAGCGAAACGCAAAAACGTGCGCTGGTCATTGCCGATAACCGCATCGCCATGAATGCGGGATGGGATGAAGATATGCTGCGGCTGGAACTGACCGAACTGCAGGAAGAAAATTACAACCTCGACATCATGGGCTTCAGCGAAGACGAACTGGATAAGCTGCTCGCGCCCATGACGGAGGAAGGCAACACCGAAGACGACGCCGTGCCGGAGGTGGAGGCAACCGCCATCAGTCAGCCCGGAGATCTGTGGCTGCTCGGTTCGCATCGTTTGCTCTGCGGTGATTCCACCAAGCTCGATGTGGTAGAACGCGTACTAGGCGGCAGCCTCGCCGATATGGTATTTACCGATCCGCCCTACAATGTGAATTATGGTGCCACCGCAAAAGACAAAATGCGCGGGAACAAACGCACGATAAAAAATGACAATCTCGGCGCCGAGTTTGAAGAGTTCCTGCTGGAGGCATGCACCAATTTCGTCGCCGTGTGCAAGGGCGCAATTTACATCTGCATGTCGTCATCGGAATTAGACACGTTGCAAAGCGCCTTCCGCAAGGCAGGTGGGCATTGGTCAACCTTCATCATCTGGGCGAAGAATACGTTCACGATGGGTCGTGCGGATTACCAGCGGCAATACGAACCGATCCTCTATGGCTGGAAGGAAGGCACCGCGCATTTCTGGTGCGGCGCGCGCAATCAGGGCGATGTGTGGTTTTTTAATAAGCCGGTATCGAACGACCTCCACCCCACCATGAAGCCAGTGGAGCTAGTGCAGCGTGCAGTGGAAAATTCCAGCAAGAGCCGCGATATCGTGCTTGACCCTTTCGGTGGCTCCGGCTCGACGCTCATCGCCTGCGAGAAGACCGGCCGCTCGGCCTGTCTGATTGAACTCGACCCCAAATATTGTGATGTCATCATTCGCCGCTGGCAGGAATTTACAGGCAAGGAAGCCACCCACGAAGAAGAAGGCCGGACATTCGCCGACCTTCATTCCAAGCGCGCTGGCTAATTCACGCGATTTTGTATGTACGTTCGCCGTCACGGTTCTTGCCGGATGCGATGGCAAGGCCGAGCTTCTTTTTCAGCACACCCGCCATCGCGCCATGCACCGAATGCTTTTGCCAACCCGTGGCGGCAACCAGTTGCTGAAGCGTGGCACCTTCCTCGCGCTTTAAGAGTTCAATCATGATGGACTGTTTGGATTGTTTTTGTGCAGGTTCGCTGTGCTTGGGCTGCTCCTCGGCGGCGGCTTTACCAATCGCGGCATAACCCATGTCGCTGACCAGGGTGGGTTTGCCGCCATCATCGTCATGGCGGATTTCGAGCAGTCCACGCTTTAGCATCCCCTTGATAATGTTTTCGCGGATAGGCGGTGCCAGTCGTTTAAGTGCCGCCAGTTCGCGCACATCGTTGCATTTTATGTTGGATGCTTCTTCGAGGATGGCGCGTTGGTTTTCGGTAAGTTGGATAATCATACATGCTCCTTTGCGTTTGCGGTTAATGTCCATGCGGACAAGTGCATGAATGCTTCGAATGCGAAGGATAGCAACGCTTATAAGCACTTAATCGCATTATAAATCAATGTGCTAACCAACTAATTCCGTTGACTTCGTATATGCCCTATGGATGCCAAACCCATTCGCTATCTGTCGGTATGTTCCGGCATTGAGGCAGCAACAGTGGCGTGGCATCCGCTCGGATTTGAGGCGGCAGGATTTTCCGAAATTGAACCCTTCGCCCGCGCGGTGCTTTCGCATCATTATCCTGATGTGCCTCTCTTCGGTGATTTCACGACACTCACGGAAAATGACTATGGAGCAATTGACCTTCTGGTCGGAGGCACACCTTGCCAGTCCTTCAGTATCGCCGGACTTCGCAAAGGATTTGCTGACGACAGAGGCAACCTCGCACTCGGATTTATTCACCTTGCTCAAAGCGCAAAGCCACGATGGGTGGTTTGGGAAAATGTCCCCGGTGTGCTGTCGATTGACAGAGGACGGACATTTGGCACCTTCCTCGGCGCGTTGGCGGAATGCGGGTATGGGTTCGCCTACCGCATTCTTGACGCTCAGTATTTCGGAGTGCCACAGCGGCGCAGGCGTGTGTTCGTTATCGGATATCTTGGGGACTGGCGACCTGCCGCAGCGGTATTATTTGAGCGCGAAAGCCTGCAGCGGGATATTACGCCGCGCCGAGAAACGCGGGAAGAAGTTGCCGGAACATTTAAAAGTCGCGCTTCAAGCGGTGGCTGGGGAGCCGATGTCGATCTCGCCAGCAGCGGCTACATGCGCCCCGTCGCAGGAGCACTCGGTGCCAGAACCTGCTTAAGCCGTGGTGCGCAGGATGCGGATTGCGGCCATTTAATCGCCCGCACATTGATGTCGCGCTATAATAAGCATGACCCGGAGCTTGAAACCTACGTCCCGCAAGCCAGAGCTTACAACGTTACCTGCTGCGATGCCAATGGCAGACGCAAAGACCGCCCGAACGGCGGCATGTATGTAAACGAAACCGAGCAATCTAAAACCGTCACCGCTGGTGGCGACCGTTCCACCTACATCGCCTTCGAGCCTGGAAGCATCGCACGAAACGCAGGGCCGACCGATTTGCGGGAAACCTGCTCAACGCTACGTGCGGAGATGGGAGATAATCAACCTGCTGTGTTGGCGGATATGGCGGTGCGGCGGTTAACGCCGCGTGAGTGTGAACGGCTGCAGGGATTTCCCGATGATTATACGTTGATTCCCTATCGTGGAAAATCCGCAGCCGATGGGCCGCGCTACAAGGCGTTGGGCAACAGCATGCACACCGGCACGATGCGCTGGCTGGGTGAGCGAATTAAAAAAGTGAATGCGATGATATGCGCCCCCTAATCGATATCGAACCACTCCATGCAGGTATTCAGCAGGTGATTGTAATCGCCTGATTTTGCCACCTGCATGAAAGCGTCGATTTCGGATTTTGGAAGCCCCGCATTATTTGCAGCGCGTTGGCAGAGACCAAGAATCATAAAGGCATTGCCATCCTGACCGACCAACTGCACATGCACGTTGGGATATTTGGGTGTTGTCATACAATGCTCCTTATGCGTTGAGTTCAGCGAGTGAGATGGTAAATGCGTTACTTCTGTTTTGCAGCGTGACGATGCCGTTATCGATACTGGTCTTCCACCGGAAGCCTTGCTCGCAGGTGAAATCCTCGCTGCGGTTAATCGCCGCCAAATGCTCTGGGTGGATGATGCAGGTATAGGCGTTGCCCATGCGCAAGGTGCGCAATTCGCCCCAGCTGTAGCTTTGTTTGTGGTAGGTTTGCCGATTGTTATGCGTAAAAGATGTCATGGTTTGATTCCTTTCAGTTGTTGGTTTCGTTGAGGCTGGTGCCGATATAGCGTGCGTAGCTGTAGCCTTCGGGATTGGCGTAAAGCGTTTCGCGCTCCGGCGCGGTGATTGCCACCACTTGGCGGATGCTGTTACGGTCGCCACCCCGACCATCGAGCCAAGGCCAGTCCTTGTAAATCAGGCGCGTAAAGGTGTCGTACTCCTCGGTGGTGAGCGTGACTGTTTCGGCGATTTCGCATTTTGCGACCTCGCAGCCGTGGCTGTTAATCTCGGCTTGCATTTCCTGCAGGCTGCTTGGCTTGCGGGCAAATCGGACGGTTACAAAGTTGCTCATGTTACGCTCCTTTCCGTTTGGCGCTGGCTCTGCCTGCGGCGTATGCAGCTTCGAGGGCGGCTTTGACATTGAGCACTCCGACATCCTTAAAATCGAGGCTGTCGGATTTGCGTTCTTCGAGCGTCTCAAAATTGAGATGCGTAAGCGCGATGTTGGTAAGTATCTCGTCTTTGCTTTTCGGCGTGGTGTAGGGAATCAGCTTGCCCGTCTCTTCGCGGATGGCTTTTTCAAAATGCCTACGCCAGCCTTTATCGGCGTTGCGTTTTTCGAGGTGGTTTGCAACCGCCTCCGCCGTTGCTGGGCCGCCGTTGATGAAGCTCAAGTCATCCGCAAGGTGGCGACCGAAACGCGCATCGAGCAACGTGCGGGTTTCTTCGGGCGTAAGGTTAAAGGTTTTGGCAAAAAAGCGGCTGGCGGTATCCCAGGTCATTGCGGCATCGTAGCCGTTGCTGACGCTGGTTCCCCAAAAGCCCCATTCTTCGTTGTTGGTAGGTAGCGGTTCGTTTTTCATATGCATTCCTTTCGGTTGGTTGTTGTCCCCTGTGGACACCCCCATGAATGCTTCGAACTGCATCTTAATCAACCAGAAAAAGCAATAATTCGCATTATTTATCAATATATTAAACGTCTATTTGGCTTGACTGGAGGTGTGTCTTGGACATGGCAGTTTTATGGGGTTTTGGGGGCTGATATGGGCATGTCAATTCGTGCCTATGGTCGCCATCGCGGGGTCAGCGATGCGGCGGTAAGAAAGGCGATAAAATCAGGACGCATACGGCTGGAGGCGGACGGCAGCATCGGTGCGGATAAAGCCGATGCGCTCTGGAAAATTAACACCGATGTCGCCCAGCAACGTGGATCGCAAACGGTGAAGCCGGTGCCGGATGCGGCGCTCGATGCGGTGCGCGATACGCTCAAAGAAAATGGCGCACCCGCAAATGGTGGCACCACTTACATGCAGGCACGCACTGCGAATGAAGTATTGAAGGCGCAAACCAATCGTGTGCGGCTGCAAAAACTTAAAGGCGAGTTAATCGACAGGGCGAAAGTTATGGCGCATGTATTCAAGCTGGGACGGCAGGAACGCGATGCATGGCTTAACTGGCCTGCACGCGTCTCCGCGCAAATGGCAGCGGAGCTGGGTGCTGATCCACACACCACGCATGTGACGCTGGAAACCTATGTCAGACAGCATCTCTCAGAGCTTGCCGAATTCCGCGCAGGCGTCGACTGAATTTTACGAAGGTGCGGATGCGGTAGAGAACCAGTGGCGCAGTGGATTAACGCCAGAATCGTTCCTCGCCGTTTCCGAGTGGGCGGATCGCTATCGGATGTTGTCTTCTAAATCCGCCGCCGAGCCAGGGCGGTGGCGTACCAGCCGCACGCCTTATCTGAAGCAGATCATGGATAATCTCTCGCCGCACTCGCCGGTGCAGCGGATCATTTTCATGAAAGGCGCGCAGATCGGCGGCACAGAATGCGGCAATAACTGGATCGGCTATGTCATCCATATGGCACCAGGGCCGATGATGGCGGTGGCACCGACGGTGGAGTTGGCGAAACGTAACTCGAAGCAGCGTATCGATCCGCAGATCGATGAAACGCCGGAGCTGCGCGAATTGGTGAAGCCCGCCCGCGCGCGTGATTCAGGCAACACCATCCTGAGCAAGGAATTTCGCGGAGGCATTCTGGTGATGACGGGTGCCAACTCGGCGGTGGGACTCCGTTCCATGCCAGCGCGGTATTTGTTTATGGATGAGGTCGATGGGTATCCGGGCGATGTGGAGGGCGAAGGCGATCCAATCCTGCTTGCCGAACGCCGCTCCGCCACCTTCCAGAAGCGGCGGAAGATTTTTCTGGTGAGTACGCCCACCACCAAGGGTATCTCGCGCATCCAGCGTGAATTCGACGGCAGCGACCAGCGGTATTTCCATGTGCCGTGTCCGCATTGCGATCATTTCCAGCCATTGCGATTCACGCAGCTGCGCTGGCATGAGGGCAAACCACAAGAGGCGCAATATGCCTGCGAGGAATGCGGCGCGTTGATCGATGAGCATCATAAAACGCAGATGCTGGCGCGTGGACGCTGGGTTGCCACTGCTGAAACGGATGGCCGCACGATTGGCTACCATCTCTCTTCGCTTTACAGCCCAGTGGGTTGGTTTTCGTGGGGTGATGCGGCGGAGATGTTCGAAAACGCACAGGCGAATCCTGAGCTGATGAAGGGGTTTGTCAATACGGTGCTGGGCGAGCCGTATGAAGAAGAATACGAAGCTCCCGAATGGAAACGGCTCTATGAACGCCGTGAACCATACCCAATGGGCGTGGTGCCAAATGGTGGATTATTTCTTACCGCTGGCGCGGACGTGCAGAAAGACCGCATCGAATGCGAAGTGGTGGCATGGGGCCGCCATAAAGAAAGCTGGTCGGTCGATTACCATGTCCTCATGGGCGATACCGCCATGCCGGAAGTGTGGGAAAAGCTCGAAGCATTGCTCAGGCGCGATTGGCACCATGCAGGTGGTGGCACATTGCCCATCCGCGTGCTGGCGGTGGATAGCGGTTACGCGACGCAGGATGTGTATGGCTGGGTAAAAACTCACCCGCAAGCGAGCTGGGGTGGTGCGGGTGCGCGCGCATCGTCCCCGCGCACGGTGGTCGCGGTGAAAGGCCGCGATAGTGAAACCGCACTGATTTTGAGCGTGTCGAAAGCCGATGTCGGCAGCAAACGGCGTGGGCTTCGCGTCTGGAATGTCAGCGGGCCGGTTGCCAAGATGGAGCTGTATCGCTGGCTGAAACTTGACCGTCCGACCAAGGAAGATGAACCGTTCCCGCCCGGAACATGCCACTTCCCAGAATATGCCGAGGAATATTTTAAGCAGCTGACGGCGGAAAAGCGTGTGATCAAATTGCACAAAGGCTTCCCCCGTGCCAGCTGGGAAAAAGACCCGACGCGCAATAACGAGGCACTCGATTGCCGCGTCTATGCACGCACGGCGGCAAGCCTTTACGGTCTCGACCGTTTTTCCGAGCGGCAATGGCAGCAGATGGAAGTGTCGCTCGGTAAGCAGCGTAACGTTCCTTATGCGGATACTTACGCGCCATCGCCGCAGCAAACTGCTGAAACAACTGCACCGACGCGCACGGCAGCCATTAGCCAGCGCACCACTATGGCGGCGGATGATCCGTATCTATGAGGATTCACTATGACCGATCTTACCACGTTGCAAACCCGCCTTGCAGAAGCGGAAGAAGCACAGCACCAGCTGATGATGGGCGCGAAAGAAGTGAGCGTGTCGATAGGAAATTATGGCTCCACTACCTACGCGCAGGCCAATGCCGAAAAGCTCGAACAATATATCGAAAAACTCAAAAGCCAGATCGCCCGCTTAAGCGGTACCGCGCGTCGTGGCGTGATCAAGGTGGTATTCGATGAGTGATACTTCACATCGTGCCGCATCGCTAACTGCGCGCGAACTCTCCAGCTGGCTGCCTGGTAACGGCTCGGCGGATGGTGATCTGCTGGGTGAATTACCCACGCTGGTGGGTCGTTCGCGTGATCTCATCCGTAACCACGGCGTGGCAGCGGGCGCGGCACAGACGATGGTGGATAATGTTGTCGGCACGGGACTCAGGCTGGTGGCCTTGCCTGATTACCGCGCACTTGGAAATACCAAAGAATGGGCGGATGATTGGGCGCGTGATGTTGAATCCCTCTGGCGCGGATGGGCGGAAGGGTTTGAGTGCGATGCGGCTTTGTCACTCAATTTTGCGGGGCTGACTACGCAGGTGTTCCGCTCCGGTTTTATCAATGGCGAGGCATTGGCCTTACCGCTCTGGCTGCCAGAACGTGGTGGTGCATTTGCGACCACGATTCAGCTGGTGGAACCGGATCGCCTGAGTAATCCGGGCGGCAAGCCAGACGATAAAACACTCCGCGCAGGAATTGAGATCGATGATTACGGCGCGCCGCTGGCGTACCATATTCGAAAAACCCATCCTGGCGATGTGTTTATGCCGTTTGCATCTTCAGCAGATGAATGGCAGCGCGTTCCCTCGCGCACCCCGTTCGGTCGCAGGCGTGTGCTGCATATCCATGATAAGGAGCGCAGTGGCCAGAACCGTGGCAAGCCCGCACTCACCTCTGTCATGCCGATGTTTAAAATGCTCGATCATTATGAACGTTCGGAGCTGCAAGCGGCGGTAGTAAACGCCATGATCGCGGCCTTTATCGAAACGCCGCTCGATGCAGAAACCGTGGTTGAAATGTTTGGTGGCAGTTACGAGGATTACGACACAAAGCGCAAAGAATGGAAGGCCAAGCTCGCGGGAGGCTCCATCATCACCACATTCCCTGGTGACAAGCTGTCGCCGTTTACGCCGAGCCGCCCGAATTCTGCTTACGGTGCGTTTGTCGAGAATATCCTACGTCATATTGGGACAGGCCTCAATCTGCCCTTCGAACTTCTAATGAAGGATTTTTCAAAGACAAATTATTCGAGTGCCCGCGCCGCATTGCTCGAAGCATGGCGGTTTTTCTCAGGCCGCAGGCAGTGGCTCGCCACCTATTGGGCGAAGCCCGTGTATGAGCTGTGGCTGGAAGAAGCGATTAATAGCAGCAAGATCGAGGCGCCAGATTTTTACATCAACCGTGCCGCATGGTCGCGCTGCAAATGGATTGGTCCCGGTCGCGGCTGGGTTGACCCGGTCAAAGAAGCGCAAGCCTCACAAATCCGCATGGAGGCTGGTCTTTCCACCCTCGAAGATGAATGCGCTATGCAGGGGCTTGATTGGGAAGAAGTGCTGGAGCAGCGTGCGCGCGAAAAAGCCAAGATGCAGGAGCTTGGGTTGGGTGATTTGACCCCCAGCATTGCGGTTAAATCGCTCCCAGGCCAAGGCAAAGATAGTGGAAATGACAACAGCAATAATCAGGAGGATGACAATGCGAGCATGGAACAAAGCGACCAGTGAACCGTGGGCAATCACGGAATCAGCCTTGCAGACGATTTTAGAAATCGCCGAGCGCGAAAATGAAAAACCCGAAGCGGTGGCGGCGCGGCTGGGAAAAGAATTGCAAAACACCCATACCGTGACCGAACGTGATGGTGTGGCGGTCATTCCCGTCACCGGCCCGCTCTTTCGCTACGCCAATTTGTTCACAGCCATCAGCGGTGCCACCTCCTATGAAATACTGGCGCAGGATTTTACCGCCGCCATCGAAAACCCCGACATCAATGCCATCATTCTTAATATTGACTCTCCTGGTGGTGAGGTAAATGGCTGCTCGGAACTGGCCAATATGATTTTTGCGGCACGCGGCAAAAAACCGATCATCGCTTATGCCTCCGGTGATGCTGCGTCGGGTGCGTACTGGATTGCCAGCGCTGCCGATCAGGTAGTCGCCTCCGAAACCTCCGGCCTCGGCTCTATCGGCGTAGTGGCGGTGTATCGCGGTGCCAAACCCGATAAAAATGCGCCCACCACCATCGAAATTGTCTCTTCACAAAGCCCGTTTAAGCGCCTCAACCCCGAAAGTGATGAAGGCCGTGCCAAGCTACAGACGCGCATCGACGCGATGGCGGAAGTATTTGTGAACACCCTCGCGCGCAATCGCGGCATTGAAGCTACGCAAGTGTTAGAGCAGTTCGGTGGCGGCGACATCTTGATCGGCGCGCACGCCGTGAATGCTGGTCTTGCCGACCGCATTGGCTCTCTCGAAAAACTGATCGCGGAATTTTCCGCCAGTTCAAACCCCGCCCTCCAGCGGGGTTTTTTATTACCCGCAACCACTCAACAGAAGGAGACCGCCATGAATTTAGAAACACTCGCCCAAGAACATCCTGAATTGCTCGCGCAAGTGCAAAGCGATGCGAGGGCATCTGAACGATCACGCATCCAGACCATCCTTGCATCCGAGGAAGCCAAGGATCGTGGCGATCTCGCCCAGCACCTATCCTTTGCCACCGATATGGCAGCGGATAGCGCGGTCGCAATGCTCGCTAAGGCACCAAAAATTCAACCCGAACCAAAAACCAACGGCTTCGATGCGGCCATGCGCGATCTCGGCAATCCGAAAATCACTCCAGCAAGTGCCGAAGCCGAGGAAGACTCCATCGACAGCGTGGCTAAACGCCTCGCTGCGGCTTCATGAACCAACCCCTTATGACCTGCAATCCATTGATAACCCAACCCTAGAACCCAAAGGAGATAACGCTATGCCAGTATCAGGCTTTACCAATCAGGGCACTTATACCCCTGACAATCTAATCGCCGGTGAGTTTCCACGCGTTGCACGCAAGGTAACCATCGCAACCCCAGCCAATCTTTTACGTGGAGCGGTATTGGGGCGCATCACCGCCAGCGGAAAATATATCCTCAGCGCCTCAGCGGCGGTGGATGGATCGCAAACGCCGGAGGCTATTCTCGGAGAAGATACCGATGCCTCTGGAGGAGACAAGGAAGCGATTGTTTACCTGTCGGGTGAGTTCAATGAACTCGCTCTGACGCTTGGCGCTGGCCACACCGCAGCCTCCATCTCACTTGGCCTGCGGAATAAATCCATCTTCTTAACCAAAAACCAAGGAGCTTAACCATGCCTGTCGATATTTTTTCTACGCAAGTGCTGAACAAGACCGTCGAATATCTCGACCGTCCAGCCTCATTCCTGCTCGATACATTTTTCGGGCAGGTGCAAACCGCCGATACCGAAGAAATTTTCTTCGATATCGATAAATCGAAACCGCGCCTCACGCCGTTTGTGTCACCGCTGGTTGCGGGTAAAGTCGTCGCTGATTCGGGCTATGAAACCAAAAGTTTCAAGCCAGCCTATGCCAAGGATAAGCGCCGCTTTGACCCCAGCGCTCCCCTCAAACGCACTATCGGAGAAAGAATCGGTGGCACGCTCACGCCCCAACAGCGACGGGATGCGGCACTGAATCGCTCGCTGACCAACCAGCTGGAAAATCTCACACGCCGAGAGGAAGTGATGGCTTCTGAAGCACTGAGGCTGGGACAAGTGACCGTTTCTGGAGATAACTACCCGACCGTGGTGGTGAATTTTCAGCGCGATGCGGCACTCACAGTGACACTCACGGGCGTAAACCGCTGGGGTCAGGCTGGAATCAAGCCTCTGGATAATCTGGAGGATTGGGCAAGCCTTGTGCAAACCAAGTCTGGCGCAGCAGCCAAAACGGTGATCATGGACCCTGCCGCATGGCGACTGTTCCGAAACAGCGACGATGTGAAAGCGTTGCTCACCATCTACCGTGGCACCAATTCGGCTTTCCAGGTAGATCCGCTAGTGCGTGGCCAAGGTAATGAGAAGGCGCGTTTCATCGGCACCATCGGTGATTTTGACATCTGGATTTACAACGATGTCTATACCGATGATCTGGGCAACACCGTACCGATGCTTCCCACCAACACGGTGATTGTGGGCAGCCCCGTCAATGTGGAAGGAACACGCTGCTACGGCGTGATTCAGGACGAAAAAGCGGCATACCGCGCACAGCGTTATTTCAGTAAATCATGGCTGGAAGAAGACCCTGCAGTGCGTTGGCTGCTTTTGCAGTCGGCACCACTTGTCGTGCCGTATCGCCCGAATGCCTGCTTCTGTGCAACCGTCAATTAATGGAGGACACTCATGAAAATCACATCACACACGACACTTGTTGTTGGTAAAGCCGGAAAAACGGAGGAAGTGCCTCCTGGTGCGCCGGTCGATATCGATGACGATGAAGCCAAAGACCTTATCGCACGCGGTATCGCCGTGAGGGTTGGAAAATCGGATAAATCTGCGGAGAAGGAAACAAAAGAGCCGCAGGGTAGCAAACCACCTGCAGAAGGAGGTAACAGCAAACCACCCGTCGATGGCGGAAAACAACCATGACGGCGTTTTCCCGCTCCGTCGATTCGCTCTTTGCCAAACTGGGGGTGGCGGCAACATTCCAGCCACGCATCGGCATGAACCGTGCCGTCACCCTTATTCCCAAGCGCCCTGACGAAATCATTGGCCTTAGACAGAGCGACATCAGCAGCGAAGTCACGCTGTTCGATCTGCGGATCAACGAAGTAGCAGATCCGAAGGCCGATGATGTGGTGATTTATCAGGGTGAAGAGTATCGCATCATCGGTGAACCGAGGCGCGACATACATCGTCTGATCTGGACGGTGGAGGCAGTAAAGCGATGAGGCTGGAAGCGGCAATCCGTGGCGATCTGCAAAAGATCATGAAGCAGGAAGCCGCCGCCGCTGAAAAAGCTGTGACGCTGGGTGTTACGGAAGCCGCAACGGGTCTCAGGGATGAACTTAAATCGCAGGTGTTACGGGCTGGCCTTGGTGAAAAAATGGCGCGCACCTGGCGGTTCAAACGCTATCCTGCCAGTGGCTTTTCGCTTGGCACTGCGGGGCTGGTCTACAGCAAAGCTCCGCTGATCATTCGCGCCTTCAGCGAAGGAGCCGTTATTAAAAGCGACAAAGGCATGTTTCTTGCCATCCCCACCGCCGCCGCTCCCAAGCGAGGGGTCGGCGGAAAACGCATTAACCCGGATAATTTTCCTGAACATTCGCTGGGACGATTGCGTTTTGTGTATCGCAAGGGCGCACCGTCTCTGTTGGTAGTGGATAATCTGCGCGCTGGCACGGGCAAACGCGGTGGCTACCGCAAAGCCTCGGAGAGTGCCCTTAAAACAGGGCGTGGCCTTGCCACGGTGGTGATGTTCATTCTGCTGCCGCAGGTGATGCTCAAGAAACGGCTGGATGTCGATGGGGCAATGCAGCGCTGGCGCGACAAACTCCCCCAACTCATTTTGCAGAATTTTACGGAGACAAACGATGCCGAGCGTTAGAGAGCAGATCATAGCAGCATTCTTTGCCGAGCTTAAAACGCTGGAAAGCAGCCGGATCAAGGTGTTGCGTAACCCTGATAAGCTGATGAAGGTGCCAGCGGACGGCGCGATCATCGTTCTGCGTGATGGCGAAAGCGGCGATCCCGAAGTGTTGCTCTCACCGCTCACCTATATTTACGAGCAGGTCGCCACGCTCGAAATCATGATCGACAATGCCTACGCGCAAAGCCAGCAGACCAGTCTCGATGATCTGCTGATGATCATCGGCAACCTGATCGACAATAACCGCAGCATGAACGGCCTCGCCGAATGGATGGAAGCGCAGGCACCAGAGTTTTTGCAGGAAGCGGTTGAAGGCGCACCCGCCATCCGTACCGCCACCGTCAATGTGCTGATGCGGTTTAATACCACCAGTCCGCTTCGTTAATTTTTTAACCCAACAAGGAGACTAATATGGCTCGATCCTATGGTTCGGCAGCGACACTGCTTGCGCTTAAAGAAGCTAGTTACGGGGTAAAACCACCCGGCAACTGGGAGAAATTTGCATTTGTTTCGTCCGATATCGGCGCAGAGCAGAACCTGCTGTCCTCCGAATTGCTCGGTCAGGGACGTGAGCCACGCGCGCCGTTTCGTGATGTAATTAACGATGAAGGTAATTTTGTAGTGCCGGTGGAAGCACGCGATTTCGGTCGCTGGCTACAGCTGCTGATGGGAAACCCTACCTCGGCCGGTGTCGCCGCGACAGGTGATATTACCTTTACCGCCAATCCGAGCGCGAGTCATACCATCACCATTAACGGTGTGGTGTGGACATTCGTGGTATCGGGCGCGACGGGTACACAGACCAATATCGGTGCAAACCTGAATGCTACGCTTACGCAACTGGCAACCGATCTCAATGCTTCGGTGAATGCGAGCATCACGCCCGCAACTTATTCCAACGGTGCTGGCACGAAACTTAACATTGTGCATGATACGCTCAGTGCGGTGGGCAACAGTTTCACGCTCGCCTCTGGCAACCCCAATGGTGGGCAAGCGGTGCCACGCTATCAGGCGGCGGCTTTACCCACACGTTCGTCAGTGGCGCAGCGGCACTACCATCATTCGCCGCTGAGATCGGCCATGTGAATGTGCCTGCTTATTTCGTGCATACGGGCTGCATGCTCAATTCGATGGCACTGAATTTCCAACGCTCCGGTGCGGCGAATGCCACGCTTAATATTCTGGCGCAGGGAGAGACGCGTTTTGTAGCATCGCAAGGCGGCACACCGACAAGCCGTATCTACAAGCCCTTCAGCCAGTTTAACGGTTCGGTCAAACGCAACGGTGCAGCACTGGGCAATGTGACGGGCGCGCAATTTACCTACAGCAACGGCATGCAGGGTGTGCCGACCATCCGTAATGATGGGCTGATCGATGGGGTTGACCCCACCACGATCACCACCACGGGCAGTATCGAAGTGCGCTTTGCCGATACCACGCTGGTGGATGATGCCATCAACAACACCGCCATCGAACTAGAGCTGGCTTACCGTCTGGCGGGGCTGGACGGCAATAACTTCAGCCTCACATGGACATTCCACGAGGTGTATCTGCCGCGCCCGCGCATCCCCATCTCTGGCCCTGGCGGCGTGCAGACCAGCTTCAACTGGCAGGCGGTCTATGACGATGCGCTCGGAAAATCCGTCACTGCCGTGCTTAAAAACGATGTCACCAGCTACCCATAAGGAGCCATTATGTTGAAACTCGACCTTAAAAAAGAACCGTTCTGGATAGCCCTGCAAGCGGATGCGCGCGTGAAGGTAAAACCGCTCACCTCCGCGCTTATGCATATGGCGCAGTCAGATGCGGTGCGCGCCATGCTCGCCCTGCAAGCCGAACGCAAAGCGCGCCTGGATGCAGGGGCGGATGCAAGTGATCTGCCCGATCTGGAAAATGATCGGGTGCGTCATGCGCTATCAGAAACCGCGCTCATTACGGCACTGGCCACCCATGCCATCATCGCGTGGGAAAATGTGATGAAGCCGGGAGGCGAGGAGCTGGCCGAGTTGACCCCTGCGAATATCACGGACTTAATGGACATCTGGTTCGTGAATCAGGAGTTCGGCAAAAAATACATGCGCCAGTTAGATCTGCTGGAGGCAGAGGGAAACGGCTTGCGGCCCGTTGTAAATGGCACTTCGGCGACGGGCCGCGCTACTGCAGGTCGTGCGCGGAAGAAAATCTCCCCTGCAGCCGAGGCGAAGCCAGCACCCTGAACGGCGAACGCTGCCCCTATATTGAGCATCAGGCGATCACCGAGGAAGGTCATGCGGTGTGGGATGTGATCCTGCGCGGTGCCAACCAGCTGCGCGTGGGTGCTGGCGGTCTCGTGCTTGGCTTCGATATCGAAGCCTTATCGGTTATTGGCGCTGCGATTGGTTACGACACCACGCCCTTACTGCTTCTTTTTCACCATGCCGAACATGGCCTTCACCAAGCGTTAAAAAATAATGGCGACAGCAACCACGAGAAATGTATCGATCCGACTGGCGGTGATCGAGGGTGATAAAGCGCGGCGTGAGCTGACACTCACCGGCGATACTGGCGAGCGTGCGTTAAAGAAGATTAAGGACGCGACGCAACCCGCATCCCGTTCGCTGGTTGCCGTTAATGCGGTGAGCCAGGAAGTGCGCCTTGGCATGGAAAGCCTTGCCGGTGGCGCAGGGTCGGTTGGCAGTGTGCTGGGTCGACTTGGGCCGATCGGCCTTGCCACCGCCGCCGTGCTGGGCGGTCTGGCGCTCGCCACGGCTAAGGGAATCGCCGAATTCAAGGAGGCTGAACAGGCACTCAATGGCTGAATGCCGCACTGAAAGCCACCGATCAGGCAGCGGGTGTGACTGCCCGTGAAATCACCGCGCTCGGCGAAGCCATCGAGGCCAACACTTTATTCAAGAAGGAGGAAATACAAAACGCGGCGGCGGCCCTGACTTCATTCCAGAATGTGGCGGGCGATGTATTCACCCGCGCGCTTGCACTTTCCACTGATCTCGCCGTGCGGCTTGGCACCGATGTGCCATCCGCCGCCGACATGCTGGGGAAATCGCTGGAAAATCCCGAAGAAGGCCTTGGGCGGCTGGCACGGAAATTCTCAGACCTATCGCCTGCACAGAAAGAGGTGATCGAGAATTTTATTAAACAAGGCGATGTCGCTTCCGCGCAGGCGGTAATACTGGAGCATCTGGAAGGCAAAACCCGTGGGCTGGCAGAAGCGCAAGCCAAAGGACTCACAGGTGCAGCGGATTCGCTCGGCGATGCATGGGACGATCTCATGGAGTCGTTCGGGCGCACGGTCGGTGAATCGGCAGCCGCACAATCGAGCCTCAGCGCACTTACCCGCGTGGTGCGTGGGCTGCAGGAAGCACTTGATCCCACACCTGCCAACCGCAAATCGCAGTTGGAAAAAGAAATCTCCGAGCTGGAAAACAGCTTCGGCACTCGGCTGGATCGCGCTGTGCTGGGCAGCGCACCCGCGCTCGATGCGAAGAAAGAAGAGCTGCGCCGTATTAACGAAGGTATTGCAGCGGAAGAATTACAGGCGGACAAAGAGCGCCGGGAAGCGCGTGCTGCCGCTGATCGTGCCGCTGCCGAGCGCCGCAACGAGACCTTGCTCGGCATCGAGCGGGAATACCAGAAAAAACTGAAAGAAAGCACGCAGAACGAACGTGACCGCATCCTTGAAGAAGCCACTGATGCCAAAAAGCGGATCGACGGATTATTCAAGGATAATCGCAACTCCGATTCCGCCCGCAGCGCACTCGAAGCGGTCGATGCTACCACCCGCGCCAAACTGACAAAGCTCGATGAAGAAGCGGCACGTCCCGCCCTGCAATTGGCGGAGGCCAATAAAAAAGTCATCGCCACGCTGGAAAAACGGCTAGAGCTGGAAGGCACTGCCGATCCGCGCGGGCGTTTTATCAAGGCCGAGACCGATAAGCTCAACGCCAATGCCACCAGAGAATATCGTAACCGCGTGGCCGATCTGGCAGGCTCGCTCTATGACCTGCAGGAGGCAGAAAAACAGGCAAAAGACGCCGAGGAAAGCCGCGTTAAGGCGATTGAGCAGATCACCGAAGCCATTTTAGATACCAGCACGGGCTATGATGTCGCTAAAGAGGCGCTGGATCAGTGGCGGGATAAGCTGATCGATGATCTTGGTGGTGCCACGGAAGCAAATCAGCGCTACCTAGAGCAGATCGAGCAGATATACGCTGTCCGGCTGAAGGAGATTTACGATAAGTCGCTGCTCGATAGTGACAAATGGGGAGATGGTGCCACGCGTGCGCTGAGGCGTTATGCCGACGAAGCCACCAATGCCGCCAAAAATGCTGAGGAATTGTTCGGCAGTGCTGCCCGTAAAGTCGAAGATACGCTGGTGGACATGGTGAGCAGCGGGGAAATCTCAGTCGGAAAGATCGGCGATCTGCTGCAATCACTGCAGCAGGATATTCTGCGCATGTTCATCCGCGAGAACATCACCGGCCCTATCGCGGGTGGTCTCAGCGATCTACTGAAAGGCGGCAGTGGCAGTAGCGGTGGTGGATTTCTTGGCGGGTTCTTCGATGATATTTTCGGCAGCCTGTTTCATGGCGGCGGCACGGTGGGTGAAGGAAGCCCGATGCGCCGCGCTGTTCCTGCCTATGCCTTTGCGGGTGCGCCGCGCCTGCATAGCGGCCTGATGCCCGACGAATTCCCGGCCATTCTGCAGCGTGGTGAAACCGTGCTGCCAAAGAATATAAAATCTGGCGGCAGCAACATTACCTTCAACATCACCACCCCGAACGCACAGAGTTTTATGGATAGCCAGGGCCAGATCATGAGCAAGCTGGCAGGCCAGATGCAGCGCTTTCGCACGAGGAACAACTGATGCCCGCTTTTCATGAAGTCCAGTTTCCGCCTAAAATCGCTTATGGGGCCACAGGTGGGCCGGAGTTTAACACCAGCGTCACCACGACATTTGCGGGGTTTGAGCAGCGTAATATTAACTGGCAAAAAGCCCGTGGCCGCTGGGATGTGTCAACAGGTCTCAAAAACAAAGCCGACATGGAGGCGCTGCAGGCGTTCTTCCGTGCGCGGTTTGGTAAAGCCTATGGATTCCGCTTCAAGGACTGGTCGGATTATCAGGCCGTGGCGCAGAATCTTGGGACAGGCAATGGATCGCAAACCACATTCCAACTGCTCAAATTATACAGTAGCGGCGGCTACAGTTACAGCCGCGAAATCAAGAAACCCGTTTCCGGCACGGTAAAGATTTACCTCAATTCCATCCTGCAATCCTCTGGCTTCAGCGTCGATCATGCAACAGGTATTGTCACTTTCAGCGCTGCACCGGCCGGTGGTGTGAATGTCAGTACCGATTTTGATTTCGATGTGCCGGTGCGCTTCGATACCGATGCGCTGGCGGTGCGTGCCGATGGGCCGGGTATTTTTGTGTGGGATGCAATCCCCATCGTGGAGATTCGCGCATGAGAACCGCATCTTCCAACCTCACGGCACATCTGGCAGGCGAAGTCACCAGTCTTGCCATCTGCTGGAAGCTCACGCTGGTGGGAGGCACGGTGATGGGTTTTACCGATCACACCTCCGACCTCACCATCAGCAGCCAGCTTTATAAGGCCGCGACGGGATTTTCCCCCACCAGTATTGAAACCAAGGATAGATTCTCCGTTGATAATCTCGATGTTGCAGGCATTCTCGATTCGGCTGCGATTACCGAGGCCGACATCATGGCGGGCAAATATGATTTCGCCGAAATCGAGATATTCATGGTGAATGTCACCGATCTCGCACAAGGCATCATCACCCATCGCCGTGGCTGGCTGGGCGAAGTGAGTGTTAAAAACGGCCAGTTTGTGGCCGAAGTGCGTGGTCTGGCTCAGAAATTCCAGCAGAATATCGGCGAGCTTTACAGCCCCACCTGCCGCGCTGTGTTCGGCGATACGCGCTGCAAGATCAATCTGGCAAGCTATACGGCGAGTGGTGCCATCAATACCGTGACCAGTCGTCAGGTTTTTATCAGCAACGCCATGACACAGGCGGCGGGCTATTTCTCTGGTGGTGAAATGGTATGGCTTACGGGTGCAAATGCTGGGCGGCAGATGGAGATTAAGGAATTCTCCAACAAGCAATTTACGCTTGTATTGCCCATGCCCAATTCGGTGGCAGTCGGGGACACATTTAATGCCATCGCTGGGTGTGATAAAACCTTCAATACCTGCTTTACCAAATTCGCCAATGCTGTGAATTTTCGTGGTGAGCCGCATGTTCCGGGGATGGACAAGGTGCTCGCTACCGCTGCAACCGCTAACGATCTACAACACTCATGATCTTAGAAAATGACATTGTCGTGCAAGCCCGCACATGGCTTGGCACGCCGTTTCATCATCAGGCCCGCCTGAAGCGTGTCGGCTGTGACTGCTTGGGCTTAATCATCGGCGTGGTGGATGAATTGGACTGGAAGGACAAGCATGGTCAGCCACTCGCGGCCTATGACGAAATCACTTATTCCAAAGAGCCGGACGGTGCGTATCTCACGCAGAAAATTGCCGCATTGCTGGATGAAGTGCCGATAGAGAACGCTCAGGCAGGTGATCTGGCTTTGTTCAATATGGCGGGCAACCCCCAGCATCTTGCCATTCTGACGGACTATGAAAATGCGCTCGGCATGATCCATTGCTATGCACAGGCGCGGCGCGTGGTGGAGCATCGTCTGGATGATGACTGGAAAAACAGGCTTGTGAAGGTATTCCGATGGCATCAATCGTCCTAGCAGCAGCGGCCAGTTCTGCCGCCACATCGCTGGGCGCAGGGACGTTCTTCGCTGCTGTTGCGGGTGGTGCTGGCGGCTTTCTCGGTGGGTTTGTTGACCGCGCAATCTTCGGTGGCGGCAAAACCCGCATCAATCAGGAGGGCTCGCGTCTCACTGACCTGATGGTGCAGTTTTCCACCTACGGGAAAGCCATACCCATCATTTATGGCAACAGCCGCATTGCCGGCAACGTCATCTGGTCGCGCCCGATCAAGGAAACCGTAACCACCAGTACGCAATCCTCTGGCGGCGGCAAAGGTGGTGGCGGTGGTGGCAGCGTGGAGACCACCACCACGACCTATAGCTACAGTGTCAGCATGGCGATTGCCATTTGCGAGGGGCCGATCACTGAGGTGGTACGGGTATGGGCGGATTCCAAGCCGCTCGATCTCACGCAGGGCAGCTATAGCCTTTATCTTGGCAATGAAACCCAGCTGCCTGATACTTTCATCTCGTCTTTCCACCCTGCGGGGCAAACGCCAGCATACCGGGGAATGGCCTATGTGGTGATTAAGGATTTCCCCCTAGCCGATTATGGTAACCGTATCCCCAACTTTACCTTTGAGGTACGCCGCACGCTGAAAAAACCCTTCGATCTTGAAGATAAAATCAAAGAGATAGCCCTAATTCCTGGCGCGGGCGAATATGTCTATGACACGGTGGTGCAGGAAAAGACGTTCGGCCAGCAGGATGTGGCGGGCAATTTCGTACAGGGCGGTAAGATCAACAAGCTGAACCTGAATAATCTCAGCAATAAAGCGGATAGCCTGGTCGCGTTGGATAATTTGAAAGCAACGCTGCCGAATGTCGAATATGTTTCAGTTATCCTAAACTGGTTTGCGGATTCAGTTGATCCCACCGTATGCATCATCAAGCCCGGTGTCGAGTTCGACAGTCAGGGCGCGCGTGTTGCCCCCGATGATTGGGTGGTGGCTGGGTTTACGCGCAACACTGGCCACCCCATCCTCGAATTCCCGGACGGATCGCCCACTTACGGCGGTACGCCCACCGACAAAAGCATCGTGCGCCTGTGTCAGGAATTGAAGGCGCGAGGCTACAAGGTGCTGTTTTACCCGATGCTGCAAGTGGATACGATCACGCCGCAAAGCAAGCCGTGGCGTGGGCGCATCACCCCCACCACCGCAACAGATGCCAATAATTTCTTCACGCGCAGCAACGGCTACAACGCTTTTATTAATCATTACGCCAATTTGAATGTCGGCGGCGTGCTGCTGAAAAACACCATCGACGCTTTCATGATCGGTTCGGAATTGGTGGGACTCACCACCTATATGAGCAGCGCAGGCGTATTTCCTGCCGTTGCCCAGCTAAAGAGTCTTGCCGCCAGCGTGAAATCAGCCGTGGGTTCGGGCGTGAAGGTGATGTATGGCGGTGACTGGAGCGAATATCATTCCTCGAACGGCTGGTATCACCTCGATCCGCTCTGGTCGGATAGTAACATCGATGTGGTGGCGATTGACTGCTATTTCCCACTCACACCCGACCTGCCGCAAACACAGATTGATTACCAAAAGGTTTATGACGGCTGGACGCAGGACGAAGGCTGGGATTATTACTATGCTGATTCGGTGAACCGCACAGGCTTCACCAGCTATGGCGGTTCGCCCACTTACGCATGGAAAAACGTCAAGCACTGGTGGAATTCCACCCATACTAACCCCGATGCCAGCGGCACGGCATGGGCTGCCAAAATGAAGCCCGTGTGGTTCTCTGAGCTTGGCTTTCCTTCTGTGGATTGCTGTGCCAACCAGCCGAACGTGTTCGTTGATCCTGATTCGGTGGAGAGTTTTTATCCCCGTGGCTCGCGTGCGCGGGTGGACTTTCTGGCACAGCGCACCGCGCTCGACGCCTCCATTGATTACCTTGATGACGAAAATGCGCTGGAAGCCAACTTTATCCCGCGCAAATTCATCTGGACATGGGATGCGCGGCCATTTCCATTCTGGCCAGATCTGCTCGGCGTCTGGTCGGATGGCGGTAACTGGAAAACAGGCCACTGGATTCAAGGAAAGCTGGGACTCTCTAATCTCGGGCAGATCGTCGCCGATTTGCTGAAGCGCGTTGGCTATGACAGCACTATGTATGATGTTACGCGCCTGACCGATATCGTCAGTGGCTACATCATCAATAACCGCCAGACGGTGCGCGGATGTTTGGAGCAGCTGGCGGCAGCGTATTTCTTTGACTGCGTGGAATCCGATGGGCTGCTGAAATTTATCAAGCGCGGCAAAGTATCGAATGTCACGCTGGATTTCACCGAACTGGTGGCACAGGACGATGCCAACGATACACTTGCCATCACCCGCACGCAGGAGCTGGAGCTGCCGCGTCAGGTAGATGTGATTTACCTGAACCGCACGGCAGATTATCAGGCAGGAACGCAGTCCTCGCAGCGGCAAACAGTCAAAGCCGTGGATTATGTGACGGTGAACCTACCCATCGTACTGTCCGATCAGGAAGCCAAGGTGGTGGCGGATGTGACCCTCTACAATGCATGGGTTGGGCGTGTGCAGTATCAGCTGACCGTGCCTCCGAAATATGCGCTGCTGGAGCCGACCGATGTTATTACCATCACCAAGGATGGTGCAGCCTATCTCATGCGTGTGACGGCATCCAAGCTGGTGCGAAACGGTGTGCAGGAGCTGGCAGCGGTCGCGGAAGATGTCAGCAGTTACGACTTTTACAATCCTGCAGGTAGTGGTGCACCCGCGATTCAGCCGCCCACAACGGTTTCCGCCACGCGACTGGATCTACTTGATCTGCCAGCATTCCCGACTGATGCGGTAACGGATGCATATCTGCGCTATGGAGTAGTTGGGCTTGGTGGTGAATGGACGGGATCGGCAGTCTACCGCTCCGACGATGGCGGTGCCAACTATGCTCTGATGCAATCCTTAACCGCGCAGGCAACGATTGGTGCCGCCTTAACCATTCTACCTGCTGGCACGGCCTACACATGGGATGTCACGGGCAGCGTTGATGTATTGCTCACCTTTGGCGAGCTGCAGAGCGTGACCGAGATTGCGGTGCTGAATGGTGCGAATGTCTGCGTCATTGGCGATGAGGTGCTGCAATTTCAAACGGCAACTCTCATCGGCGACAACCAGTACCGTCTATCGCGGCTTCTGCGCGGCAGGCTTGGCACGGAATGGGCAGTTTCTGGCCATGTGGCGGGTGAGCGTTTTATTCTGCTCACCAACGCCCTGGCGCGAGAGCTGGTGGCATCATCAGGATGGAGCATCAGCAAAAAGTACAAACCTGTTACCATCGGCTCCACGCTAGGGGCGACAACTGCGCAGGATTTTACCTATGCCGCAAGGCGCTCAAGCCATACGCGCCAGTGCATATCGTAGGCAGCCGAAATGTGGCTAGCGATCTGACCATCGGCTGGAAGCGTCGCACACGGATCGGTGGGGATTGGCGGGACGCGGTGGACATTCCGCTTTCCGAGGAGTCGGAACGCTACGAGGTGGAAATCATGCAGGGTGTAACGCTCAAACGCACGATTACTGGTCTGACTTCGCCCATAACCATCTACACCGCCGCGCAGCAGGTGACCGATTTCGGATCGGCGCAAAGCAGTGTCAGCGTGAAAGTCTATCAGCTTTCAGCAGCAGTCGGGCGTGGCAATGCAGGCATAGCCATGGCGCCTCCCGGCCTTCTCGCGGGGCCCGCCCGCTGCGGGGCCCCCCCGCCGCCCCTTTCCCCGCCCTCGCGCGGCCTCCCCCGCCGCGCCGGGCCCCCGCCCGGCCCGCCGGCCGCGTCCGGGTCCGGCCGGCGCCCGGGACCCGCTTTCTCACGGGTATCGTCTTTTTTTGTCAGAGGGTTCTCTTTGGTGGGTGTCTTCCTGGAGGGACTTTGGGGGGCGGGCCGGGGGGGGGGGCTGGGGGGGGGCAGGGGGGTGGGGAGGGCGGGGACCGGGTTATGTGGGGTGGGGGGGGGGGCGCGGTGGGGCGCGGGGGGCCGCCCCGGGGGGGCGGGGGCTTGGACGGGGGGGGGCGCGCCCGGCCGGCGGGGGGTGCGGGCGGGCGCGGCGGGGGCCGGCCCCCCGCGCGGGGCGGCCCTCCCCCCTGCGGGCGCCCCCCCCGCCCGACGCCGGCGTGGCCGTCCCAAAACTGAGCGTAACGCCCCACGAACGCATCTGAAAACTTACCAATGGCCCCTTCAACCAGGGGACCATCCGATGCCCAACAACACCGGACGATTACTGCTGCCTTATATTCTGCAATCGCAAAGCCAGAAGGAAGTGACACATAATGATGCACTCAATATTCTCGACGTGCTGATTCAGGCGGTCGTGCAGGATGTGGGTTTGAACACGCCACCTGGTAGCCCCACAGTCGGGCAATGCTGGGTGGTGGGTTCATCCCCCACAGGCGCATGGGCAGGCAAAGCAAGCCAGATTGCTCAAGCGGTGGATGGTGGTGGCTGGTTTTTTGTTGCCCCATTCAAGCGGCTGAAGCTCTGGAATGAAACCACCGACGAATATGTGATGTTCGATGGCACAAACTGGGTGCCACAAGGTTTGCTGCTCAAAGAAACCGGTGAATATCTGCGTGTGGAACATAAAACCGAGGATGTGACGGTCAACACGGGCGCATTCAAGGATACCACGATTCAGATTCCCGACCGCGCTATTGTGCTGGCGGTCAACGTGCGCGTGATTACAGCAATCACAGGCGCGACATCCTTTGGCATTGGGGTGGTTGGCGATACCACGCGATACGGCAACCTGATCGGCATTGCGCTTGATTCCACCAATATCGGTATCACCAGCCCTCTGGCGTACTACGCCAACACGGCCATTCGCTTGACTGCCAACGGTGGAAACTTCACGGGCGGCGTGATCCGCACCACGATGCAATATCTCAAACCACGCGGCCCATGGACATGGTAATTTTATGACCACACACCCAGCCAAGCATAATTTCTATGTGTATCGCGGCGCGACGTTCAGCGAGCAGATCGAATGGAAGGACGAAAGCGGCACGCCTGTGAACCTGACTGGCTTCACCGCCCGGATGCACATGCGTGAAACACTCGAAGCCGCTGATCCGTTCCTAACACTCACCACGGAAAACGGCGGCATCACCCTCGGCGGGGTGGCGGGAACCATCCAGCTACTGGCCAGTGCCACACAAACCACAACCATTACCGCCATCAGCGGCGTGTATGACCTTGAGCTTGTCTCAGGCGCGAACGTCACTCGCTTGCTGGAAGGGCTGGTGATCATCAGCCCGGAGGTAACGCGATGACGGAAGTAGTCACCATTAACGAAGTGATCCATATCGTCAAAGTCACCGAGCCGAAAGTGCAAGTGGTGACGGTTGGAACGCAGGGACCACACGGCACCGGCGGAGATATTGACCACGCCAGCCTGAACGGGCTGGAGGCCGATGATCATCCCCAATACCACACCGATGCGCGTGGCGATGTGCGCTATTACACCAAGGTGCAGGTGGATGCCGAGCTGGCTGGCAAAGCAAACGCAGCACACGGGCATAGCGTGGCGGATGTCGCAGGGCTTCAGGCGGCACTGGATGCAAAGGCAAGTACCAGCCACGGACACACGATTGCCGATGTCGCAGGGCTACAAACCGCGCTCGATACCAAGGCAGATCAATCGGCCATGCCAAACACGGCGCTGGCGCAGGTGGACTTTGGCCACGCATCCGGTGGGGAAAGCAACTTCGCCCGTGCATCGGTGTCTGCTGCATGGGTGGCAAGCGGGTCAGTGATCCTCTGCGCGGTGGCGTCAGGATCAGCGGATCATGATCCCGAAGATGGGGCGCTCGAAGGCATTACGGCCACGGCCTGCAATCTGGTGGAAGGTTCTGGTTTCGACGTGATTGCCCATGCGCCGGGTGGCAGCTGGGGACGGTACAACATCAACATAATGGGGTTATAGCATGAGCATCATTCTCAAATCGGGTGATTCTGCCGATCTTGCATCGGTGGACGCCAATAAACGTCTGAAGATCAACCTGCCGATGGAGCTGGTGGATGCTGGCTACTCGGTGCTTGCCGGGGAATCTCACGATGGGCAAAGCGGCGAGCCGCGACTGGTTCGTGCCGCACGGGTTTCAACCGATGGCCGCCTGCGCGTGGGCGTGGATAATATCTACTGGGCGGATACCTTCAATCACACGGTGGTGGATGGCAGTGCCTATCAATTTGTCAGCGTGACGGCCACCATCGCCATGACAGGCGGCTTTCTGGTGCTAAATGCTGGTAACTCGGTCGCATCGGCAGCGGTAGCACGGGCGCAAACCTTCCGAACTTTCCCACTGCATCCGGCAGGATCACTGGAAGTTGCCTTCAGGCAGCGCTTTGCCAATAATCCCATCGCCAACAATGTCTGCGAGTTCGGTGTTGGTTTTGCCGCAACGACTGCCACGCCAACGGATGGGGTATATTTCAAACTCAACACCGCTGGCGTGCTGGTGGGCGTGATGAATATCAACGGCACGGAAACAACCACCGCGCCGATGCCTTCGCCCGTGGCCGGACAAGTGAGCCACTACCGCATCGTGATTGATCAGGATCGGATCGAGTTCTTTATCGACGGGGTATTAGAAGGCGTGATCCTGTCACCAAATACTGCCGCCGCCGTATCGCTGTCACGCTGGCAGCCGCTGCTCATGCGCTGCTACAATGCCGCCGCAACCGGCACCGCTCAGCGCATGGAAGTGGCCGATGTATCGGTGATTGCCCGTGATCTGGCACTAAACCGCCTCTGGCCTACGGCAATGGCTGGCGCAGAGTGTGGCAGCTACAACAACCCACGCGGCGCAGCGGTGGCGCAGTCTGCCAACTATGCCAACAGCGCAGCGCCGGTATCCGCCACGCTTTCCAATACGGCGGCGGGCTACACCACGCTGGGCGGCCAGTTTCAGTTTGCAGCCGTGGCCGGTGCGGAAACCGATTACGCGCTCTTTGCCTTTCAGGTTCCAGTAGCGGCAGCCGGTGGCGGCAACCGCAATCTGGTGATCCGTGGGGTGCGGATTGAAACTTTCAATATGGGCGCGGCTTCTGCCACCACACCCACGCTTTTACAATGGGCATTGGGCATTGGCTCCACCGCCGTGTCGCTTGCCACAGCGGATTCCAACACCGCAGGCACACGCTCGCCGCGCCGGGTGCCGCTGGGTATCCAGTCCATGCCGGTGGGAACGCCGATTGGTGGCGCATTAACACCCATCGACGTGAACCTTGATGCACCGCTCTATGTGGCGGCAGGCACTTTTGCCCATGTCATCCTTCGCATACCGGTGGCAACCGCCACCGCATCCCAGATCATCCGTGGGTTGGTGATGATCAACGGCTATTTTGAGTAAAAACTTCTCAAAATACCCCCAAGACACCCACAAATCCCAAAATGAAACACCGCCCTTTGAGGCGGTTTTTTTATGCCCAAACTTAAGGAGGAACCATGTCACCAAGCGACGATATTGATGTGCGCTCACAGCTGGCTGTGATGAATGCGCAGATCCAAACACTCACCAAAACGGTTGATGTGTTGGCAGAGGAAGTGAAGTCGCTCACCGCGCTGGCCAACCAGGGCAAGGGCAGCCTGCGCACGCTGTTGATCGTTGGCGGCTTATGGACGGGCTTGGTGGCCTTTCTCAGCTTCGCCGCTGGTCATCTTTCCTGGAAATAATGGAGGTTCTTATGATTACGCTACTCGGTTCTTTACTCGGCTTCCTGTCTGCAGCCTTTCCTGATTTCTTAAAACTGTTCCGCGACGCGCAGGATCGCAAGCACGAGCTTAAAATCTTAGAGATGCAGATGGAGCAGCAGAAGCTCGGGGCTTCCCAGCGGCTGGAAGAAATCCAAGTGAACGCCGACATCGCCGAATCCCAAGCTCTTTATCGGACGTACAACACAGGCATTCGCTGGGTGGACGCACTCAACGGCACCGTGCGCCCCGTCATCGCTTACAGCTTCTTCATTCTCTATGCGCTGGTGAAGGTGATGCAGTTTTCGGCAGATCTTCCGTGGTTGCTATGGACGGCTGAAGACCAGGCGATTTTCGCAGGCATCATCAGCTTTTATTTCGGCCAACGCGCTATGGCTAAAGTTCGGGGTGGGAAATGAGACACGTCACACAAGAAGGCCTGAGCCTGATTAAGCGCTTCGAAGGCTTTTCTCCGACGATCTATGTGGATGCGGCAGGCCTGCCCACGATTGGCTACGGGCATTTGCTGCGTCCGAATGAAGCGGAGATGTTTCGGCGCGGTATCAGCCACGAGGCTGCTATCGCGTTATTGAACAAGGATGTGGAAGCCGCCGAGCGTTCGGTGCTGCGCCTGATCACCGTGCCACTCACCAACGGCCAGTTCGATGCGCTGGTGTCATTCACGTTCAATCTGGGCGGTGGGGCGCTCCAACGCTCCACCCTCCGCCGCAAAGTAAACCGCGAAGAACATGATGACGTGCCAGCCGAATTTCTACGCTGGGTCTGGGCTGGCAGGAAGAAGCTGCGCGGGCTGGTAAAGCGGAGACAGGCAGAGACCAAGCATTACGCATCATAGCAAGTGCGGTATTAAACCCACAACCTAGCCAGCTTTAACCGCTTCTAAGCAGCCTTTTCCAGTTCCTGACGCGGTCCGAAGAACTCGAAATGCACCTGCGATGCCGGGATGCCCCATTTTATCAGGTCGTGATAGATGGACACCATGAAGGGCTGTGGTCCGCAGAAATAATAGTCCGCATCCCGCGCTGGCAATAACCCTTCGATATACTCCGCAGTGACAAAGCCGGTACTGGCATTGCCTGTACGTTCTCCGGCATCACTGTAGCGATGATAGATTTTCAGATTTGCGTGCTGCTGTGCAAGCGTATCCACCGTTTTGCCAAAAGCCTGCACGCTTTCGTTCAACACGGCATGGACGAAAATGATGTCGCGTTTAGGAAATGCCTCCAGCGCCGAAAGCAAAATGCTCATGATCGGCGTAATGCCAACGCCAGCGGCAAGCAGTACCAATGGGCGTTCGTGCTTCTCGGTTACATCGAGGAAGAACTCCCCGCACGGCGGCGCGAGTTCAATCGTATCGCCCGGTTCCACTTTGTCGTGCAGCATGTTGGAAACATAACCGGCTGGCGTGTTTGCTTCAGGCGGAAGCTCGCGTTTCACGCTGATGCGGAAATGCGGCTGATCCGGTTTGTCAGACAGGCTGTAATTACGCATGGTGGTTTGGCCATCCGGGGTTTTGACCCGCACGGTGATATATTGCCCCGGCTTGAATGCAGGAAGCGGTGCGCCGTCGGCGGCAACCAGATAGAACGAGGTAATGTTGCTGCTTTCTTTTTCCTTACGACTCACTCGGAATGACTTAAAGCCTTCCCATCCACCCGGCTTTTTGGCGTTTTCATCATAAATTTGTTTTTCACGACCAATCAGAATGTCGGCAAGGAAACCATAGGCAGCAGCCCATGCGTTGATAATGTCATCCGTTGCTGCTTCGCCTAGCACTTCGCGAATGGATGCAAGCAGGTTTTCCCCCACAATCGGGTAATGCTCTGGCTTAATCATCAACGATGCGTGCTTTTGTGCGATTAGCTCTACTGCGCTACCCAATACTTCCAGATTGTCTATGTTAGCGGCATATGCCGTAATCGCGCCAGCTAAGGCGCGTTGCTGTTTGCCTGCGGTTTGATTCGCCGGATTAAAAAACGGGGCTACTTCCGGATTATGCGCGAACATACGCTTGTAAAAATGCCGCGTCAGGGTTTCACCATGCTCGGCCAGCACGGGTGCGGTGGATTTAACAATCGCAATGGTTTTTTCGTCTAACATGGCATCTCCTTTATAATATGTAGATAAAATACATATTATGGTTATGATCACTTCTCAGATATTTACAAGGCGATTATGCAACTCACCCAATTTACCGATTACGGCTTGCGAAGCCTGATGTATCTGGCCGCCCAGCCGGATAGATTATGCAGCGTGCGTGAAATAGCCGAGCATTACGCCATCTCCAGAAACCATCTGGTGAAGGTGGCGCATCGCCTTGCCCAGCTTGGCTACGTTACCAGCAGCAAAGGCAAAGGCGGCGGCATTCGACTGGCGTGTAAACCTCAAGAACTATGCTTAGGCGATCTTGTTCTCGCACTGGAGCCGAACATGTATCTGGTGGAATGCTTCAACCGTGCAGCCAATACATGCACGGTCGTCAGCGCTTGTAAGCTGAAGCATTTTCTGGCAGATGCAAGCAAGGTTTTTATTAACACACTTGACCAGCATACGCTGGATGACGTGGTGATAAGCAACCAATCGGTTGTGGGCTGTCGGTAAAAAACTTGGAGGACTCATCCGACGAAGATCAGCGGAAAGTGTTTTTTGTATTAATTTTAAACCCCGCCTTCTTGCGGGGCTTTTTATGCCAGAAGCATCTTCCCACCCGCTATCACCAATACCAGCGCCAGCATGATGCGGATGCCTGGGATGGTAAGAGTGCGTGTGCCAAGCTGTGTGCCTACAAGTCCACCAAGCAGCACTGCGCCTGCCCACACCGAAAGTGCTGATGGCAAAGCCTGAAGCGAAGATATATTCCCAAGAAGTCCCGAAATAGAATTAACGAGAATAAAACTGGCTGCAACTCCCGACACATTGCGCGTAGGTGCCCAGCCCATGAATAACAGCAATGGGCTAAGGAAAATGCCGCCACCTGTGCCGCTTAGTCCCGCAAGCAACCCAAGTCCTGCGCCTGTGGCGAGTGATGCTGCAAGCGGAGGTCGCTGCACCTTCCGATCTTTTTGTTTTGATGTTTTAGCAGTACGTAAAAGTTGAAATGCCGAGAGTAGTAATATGATTCCAATCAGAGGTTTATAAAAAGCAGGTGGTATATGGATCATCCCTCCGACAAACGCAGCGGGTATGGAGGCCACCACAAATGGTATCAGCAGCTTCAAGTCATTTTGGCCTGCGCGCGCGTAGCGATAGGTTGCAAGTGAGGCCACCAGTACATTCAGCGCAAGAGCGGTGGGGCGCATGGTTTCGGGGGCAAGCCCGAACAAGGCCATCGCCGCCAGATAGCCGGATGCTCCTGCATGACCCACGCTGGAATAAAGCGTAGCAGCGATAAAAATCAGAGCGGTAAGAATGAGTTCTTCTGGTGTCATGGTGTTTCTTTTATGTTTTTTCGTAGGCTATATTGCATAGCAGCACAGAATAAAAACTGATGCAGGTCAAATGCAAGCCCCTAGAATCGACTAATTTATCGCCATGACACACTATATCATCAGCCTTACGCTACTCTTTTTATCACATGCGCTACTCTCATGGCCGCAGGTCAGAAAAAAGCTGGTCGGCTTCTTTCCCAAACCAGTTTTTTATACGCTGTATTCCGCTATTTCCTTGGCCGCATTGTTTGCGGTGATTCACAGCTACCAGCAGTTTGATGACTATATACCGCTTTATGAGCCGGCATTGGCCATAAGGCCATGGGTCGTTGTCTGCATGCTGATTGCCTTTTTCTTTATGGTTTGCCGCATTAGTTCGCCATACCCAAAAACATCGGTGCCATATGGTATTTACCGCGTGAGTCGCTTTCCGGGAAGCGTTGGGATTGTGCTTTGGGCGTTGCTACACCTCTTAAGCATTGGAGATACAAAACGCGTCCTGCTGTTTGTGTGCATGCTTGTCATTGCGGTTTTTGCGATGGTTAAAAATACCCTGCAGATGAAGCAATCATCCCCAGCATTGCTTAAAAACACCTCCATTATCCCATGCGTGAAGATGCCAAGAGACACTATCGTAAGTGCCTTCAAGGAGATAGGTTTTGTGAGAGTTGTCGTCAGTTTGGCTCTGTATGGATGTGCACTGCTACTCCACGAGCACTTATTAGGTGTTAACCCACTAGGTGGCCTTTAGGAGCTAAGCAGCATTCTGAATTTCAGCGATAAAACTATCAATCTCGCGGTGTAATACCCCAGACTGCGCCGTCAAATCCGAAGACGACTGTTTCATGTCTTTTGCTGCCGTTCCTGTTTGTTGTGCAGCAAGGGACATATCACTCACTGCGCTTGAAACCTGTGCAGTATTCTGGGCCGTCTTTTGAATCGAGTTTGATATTTCTCGCGTGGCTGCTGTTTGCTCTTCCATAGCTGCGGCGATGGCGGTGGCGATTTCATCGACTTTTTGTACTACAGTCGCGATTTCTCTTACCGATGCCGTGGTCTGGTGAATAGCTTCGCGTGTTGCATTAATATATTCAGTGATTTCAACGGTTGCTTTTGTGGTCTGGTTCGCAAGCGTTTTTACTTCAGAGGCGACAACTGCAAAGCCCTTGCCAGCTTCTCCCGCGCGAGCAGACTCAATGGTTGCGTTGAGAGCCAAAAGATTAATCTGGCCAGCAATCCCGTTAATCATGTCAATAATCCCGCCAATTTTCTCCGCGCCGGTGGTCAGGTTGGCAAGCACCGTATTCGTCTGTGTTGCTTTATCCGTTGCCTGACGTGCAATCGTGCTGGATTGGTTGATTTGCTGATTAATTTCTCCAATCGACGCGGATAGCTCTTCCACAGCCGCCGCGACGGTGCTTACGTTTCTGGAAGCGTCATCACTGGCATTGGTAAGACCGGCTGCCTGCGTAGAGCTTTTTTCCGCAACAGTGGATAGCATATCCGACATTGCTTGCAGCTGGCGTGTGGAGGCGGCGAGATCATTCGCCGTCTTCTTTACGGTTTCCTCGAGTTTATTCGCTGCTTTCTGTACGGAGCGAATCATATTGCGGCGAATGGCATCCATGCCGCCATTCATGATTTCGGCACCATTTTTATAGCAGCCATCCATGCCCACCAGCACGATTTTGCGGTAGTATTTTTCCTCTGCTGCATGTTCCAGTGTCGCCAGCGATTCACGCACATAGGCATCAGCCATGTCGATGCTGTCGTTAATGCGGCTGATCATGTTAGCCAGATCGCCGCGTTCTTTGGGTAGCAGAATGCGTGATTCCATATCCCCCGCTGCGCACCGCCCCGTAATCTCAGCGATCACATGCGCCATCACTTTCATCTTGTGTATGTAATAGGCTTGCGCTCCCAGAAGAATGACGGCGACGCTTAGCAGCGGCGCGGCATAGTTGGTCTGAAACAGTGCAATCACAATAGCGATGGTTGATAAAATGCCAAGCCACCCCGTTTTAGAGAGAGAGGATAAATTCATCATAGCTGACTCCTTTCTCAGCAAGGACAGAGTTGAGCAGAGCAAGTGAAGCCGCCATGCCGTCTTTTGCCATGGGGTGTTTTTCTTCTTCCTGTTTCAATAGTTGATAAATCGGGGTGATCGTTTGAATCGCTTGTCTGTCTGGGCAGCGACGATTTGAATGTGCGCCGACGATATTCTTTGCGGCATCAAACGATGGAGTGATGTGCGCGAACACCCAGTAATGATCGCCATTCCTTGAGCGATTCACCACATAGGCAAATATCTCTTTGCCGCTTTTAACGCGCTCCCAGAGCAGTTTATAGACCAGTTTCGGCATATCTGGATGTCGTATGACATTATGTGGTTTTCCAAGAATCTCCTGAAGGCTATAATCCGCCAGTTTCAAGAAAACCTCATTGGCATAGGTGATGATGCCTTTGGTGTCAGTCTTGCTGACAATCACCTCATTCTTAGCGAATGTACGCTCAACTCCTGTCAAGCTCTGGCTTCTGCTCATAGATCACCTGCCGCCGCACCCGCCGCAGCAACCATGCTCGGCGCTGCTGGCGCTTTGTTTGAAGAGGAACTCATTTTCCAATCGGATATGCTCCATCAGATCATCGCGTAATTCGCCAACACCTGCATAAAGTGTACGCCAGCTGTTACATGCAGCCTCTGGAAATTGAAGTTGATGGGCAAGCATCAGCATTTTCTGAAGTGCCTCCATGTGCTGAACATGCTCGGATTCCATCACGGAGATGGGGCCAACAGCCATGTTTTTCTGACCACGCAGAATCATGGGAAACAGGATGTGCTCTTCCTTCTGCATATGACTTTCCAATTCCTGCAGCATATCCACGAGATGCGCTGCTAAGCCAACAGGCACATCCGGATGCTCGGCATGTACGCGCTCTACCTTCTCGGCCAGTCCAATCAACTCTGGTAACTGCTCACGGTGCCTGACATGATAACGCTCCAGCACATGGGCAATGAGTTCTTTATCAGTTGCTTTCGCCCAGTCTCGCGGGTGTTGCTGAGGTGCAGGTTGATTCGATGTGTGTGCGTGCAGCATAGCCAAAACTCCCTATTGTTAATTCAAGCCTATGGAGTTCGTGGCGTTTGTGGATTGATTCAGATCAACTGTTTTCAGTGAGAATGCAACCTTTGGTTAACAAGAGGTTAACGAGTTGGTTGCTTTCTGATTTCTAGTTCGTTCAATTGTGTTGACCCAGATCAATCACCAGAATCTTCCAGAATTCTAACGTGAGGATATGAACCGTTATGCTCGTCAAACAGTCCTTCCCGAAATGGGACAAGAAGGACAGGAACGTCTGAAATCCGCCTCGGTGCTATGCATCGGCGCGGGTGGGCTTGGCTCGCCTGCGTTGCTTTATCTGGCGGCGGCGGGCATTGGCTGCATTGGGCTGGTGGATGATGACGCGGTGGATATCAGCAACCTGCAACGGCAGGTGTTATTTAAGGAAGCCGATCAGGGAAAGCCGAAGGTAGAGGCGGCGAAGGCGGCACTGGCCGAGCTGAATTCCGAATGTCAGATTGAGGCGTATTTTGAGCGATTCAGTGCAGAGAATGCAGAAGCGTTACTGAAAAATTATGATGTCATTATCGACGGCACGGATAATTTCAGCAGTAAGTTTCTGATTAACGATGCTTGCGTGAAGTTTGGCAAGCCACTGGTTTACGGCTCGATACTGGGCTTTGTAGCGCAGGTGTCGGTGTTCTGGGCTGGTCATGGGCCATGTTATCGTTGTTTGTATCCCAAACCTCCAAGCGGCCATATTCCCAACTGCGCCGAGGCGGGAGTGATTGGTGCAATGGCAGGCATCGCCGGAACCGTGCAGGCGCTTGAAGCCATTAAAATGGCGCTGGGCTTGGAGTGGTGCAAAGAAAAAAATCTGGAGCCGCTGCTGGGTACGCTCTGGATACTCGATGCACGCAGCATGCAGACTAAAACGCTTAAACTTAATAAACGGCATCAATGTGCCGTATGCTCGGCTAATCCGAGCGATATTGTGCTCGAGCAGGCAGAAGAAAGTTGTGCGGCGAAGACGGACGTAAAAAATATCAGCGCAGAAGATGCGGCAAAACGGATGGGTAAAGCGGTGTTTATTGATGTGCGCGAGGCACATGAGCTGGCATCAGGCAGGATTCCAAAGGCGATGCATATACCGCTTGGCACATTGCTATCCAACGAAGATTCGGTGGGCGATATTACTTCAGACACTCCCGTGATCGTCTATTGTCAGCATGGCATACGCAGTTTCTCGGCGGCATCTCATCTTGTCGCGCTGGGCTTCAGAGACGTTGCCCACATCACTGGCGGCATTGTGCGATGGAAAGATGAACTAGCATGAGCGAAGTCATCGGCTTTCTGATTACGCTCTCTGCTTTCTGGCATGTGCTGGGCTTCGCGTTCGGGCTGATTTACATCCATTTCTCACTCAAAAGCCTGCTGGGCATTATTTCCTACGATAAAACATGGACGCGCATGATTCGCTCTGCCGACGTGCATTTATGGCTTTCAGGCTTTGCGCTTATCGGCCTTGGCATTTGGCAAAAGGGATTTGATGCGTATCTCGCCAATCCCAAACTCTGGTGCAAGGTCACCGTGGTTGTTCTGTGGTTTCTTTCCACGCAGGCCATGCGTCGTTACGCGGTGCCGAAGCTCAGATTGGGAAATCCTCGGCCAATGCTGCGGCTTGCAAGCGTCAATATTGCCTGCTGGATTTACGGTGCCATTCTTGGATGCGCCAAACCGCTCGCTTATGGCGTATGGTCTTATCCAGAATTCCTGGCAGGCTTTGCTGTAGTAGTGATGTTGTGCTTCGTTGCTTTAGGACAAATGGAGCAACGCGCGCAGCGTCAGCGTTTACGCCGGACATCCACTTCCAGCACTAGTTCAATCTGAGCGCCATTCATCGTGACCGTTTGCTCAATCCCTTCACGTGAGGGCAATGATGCCAGAAACTGACTAAAATCTTTGCGATCCACCAGCAGCTTCCACGCAGTTTTCTGTACGTCCAATGCCAAGGTTTGTTCTATCTCTGCAAGTGCCACGGAATATTCCACAGTCTGCGCGCCGAGATTGAGCGAGAAAGCAAGCACACCATCCTGCCTTAATAGTTCTGTCTCTCCTTGCGTGATGCGAAAGCGAAGCTGATTTTCACTGATGCGTAGATTCATGAGATGACCTCCTGCCATTCTTCCGGCGTGTTGGTGTTGGTGAGCGCCTTTTCCATCTGCCTTGATAGCGGTACTGATATTGCGTTTAGCCTCGCTAAAAATTCTTTTACGGACAATTTTTTCTTCTTTACCAACTCCTGAATGCAGCTATCTGCATGTCGTGTGGCCGCTTCATCCGTCGGAATAATGCAGGGAAGCGGATGATTTTCAATGTGGTGCGTTTTATGTGCAGGGCAATCCACAAGCAGTCGAATCAGTTCTTCTGTCAGGTAAGGCATATCAACCGGCACAAAAAGCAGCCGTTTGTAATTTATCGACAATCTTAAAATACAAGAACAGATACCACTCACCGGGCCGCACTCTGAAAGCAGATCGGGGAAACTTGGGTAATCAGCGATTTTACCACTCACATAAACACGCGATACACCAGCGGCTCGTATCGTATCCGCCACCACATCCACCAGCCGCTTGCCCTTGTAAGGCAGCAATGCCTTATCCTGCCCCATGCGCGAGGATTTGCCTCCGACTAGTATGACTGCGGCAACATCATCCATGGTGATGCCCACAGAGCGTATGGCCTTTGACCCACTCACTAACACCGTCCACGTAATGTTCCTGCTTCCAGATCGGCGCGCGGATTTTGAGTTGCTCGATCAGGTAACGGCAGGCCTGAAAGGATTCATCGCGGTGGGGCGAGCCGACAGCGATGATGACGCTAATGCCGCCAATCTCCAGCTTGCCTTTGTAATGCTCGATATAAAGCCGCAGACGCTCGCCGAATTGCGCCGTCGCTTCCGCGCAGATTTCCTGAAACACATTGCAGGCCAGCGGCGCGAATACATCGTAACTCACCGCATTCACGGCCTTGCCCATATTGTGATTGCGCACTTTGCCGATAAACATATTCAGCGCGCCATTCTCCGCCGCATCCACAAAATCGGCGGCTTTTTGGATGGATAGTGTTTCCTCGCTGATGCCCGTATAGATGGATTGCGTCATCGTCAGCCTCCGCACACGGGTGGCAGAATGGCGAGCTGGGTGTCGCGCTCGAATACCGCATCTTCGGGCAAAATTTGCGTTTCATCGGCCAGTGCGGAATCATCAATCAGCGGATTGTTATCAAGTGCGGCTTTGAGTGCACGCCGTGCCTCAATCAGCGTCGCGCCATGTGGCAGGCTAAGTGTGAGTGGTTTGCCATTCTCATGCCCACGAAACGCACCGAAGAGATTGACGGTAAGGGTTATGCTGCCTGACATAGTGTTTTATCCTCGTTGCGGCTTGTTGTTTTTAATGCGGCGTAAAGCACGACAGACACGCGATCACCCGCTTTGACCACTGTCTTTTCTTCCTCCAGCACCACCCAAGCATTATTCGCGGCCATCGGGCTGATCTTGAAGGACTCCTGACCATCGCTGATATTTGTGCGCAAGCATCCCGTTTCATCCAGCCAGACTGATGCTTTCAGGAATTGGCGGAAGTTACCTTTCTTGGTGAAGTTGTTTTCCAATGTCGCCATGAGCGGCGGTGCATCAGGCAGGCCTTGCAGTGCTCGCACCAGCGGCATCACGAAGAATGTAAAGCCAATCGCCGCTGAAATCGGATTCCCCGGCAAGCCAAAATAGAAGCTGCCGTTTGGCAATATTGCAAACAACACAGGCTTTCCAGGGCGAATGTTGACGCGGTGGAAGTGGATTGTTGCGCCCATATTTTTCAGACTCTCAGGGATAAAATCCCATACACCCTTCGAGACCGCGCCCGTGCTGATGAGTATCGCGGGTTCTTTGATCGCAGCAATTTTTCTCTCGAACAGTGCAGGATCATCGCGCACAATCCCTTCATATTGGGCATCCAGCCCTTGCTGCTTGGCTACAGCCAGCAAATACGGTACGTTGGAATTGTAAATCTGCGTGCCTTGTAGCTGCGTCGCATAATCATCCGTGATTTCATTGCCCGTGCTGAGGATATGAAGTTTTGGCGTGTGCGTAGTTGCCACTTCCACGATTCCCAAGCTGGAGAGCAGCATAATCGTTTCGGGCGTAATCGTCTCGCCACGGCGCAACACGGACTGACCCTTCGTCACATCCTCGCCCGGAAGCCTCACATGATCGCCCATGTGCGCAGGTCTGGTGAATGTCACCGTATCGCCGCTCGCTGTCACTAGCTCCACTGGCACAATAGCGTCATAGGGTTCTGGCACGATAGCGCCTGTCATGATCTGCGCGGCAGTCTCCGTGTGTCCGGCAGAAGCCACATCTCCTGCAGCAATAGCCGTCTGAATTTTTAAGGTCACGGGGCTTGGTTCGCTGGCGCTTGCGAGCTGCGCCGCACACACGGCGAATCCATCCATCGCGCTATTACGGAAGCTCGGCACCTGCATCGGGCTTGTCACGTCCTCAGCTGCAATCTTTCCCAATGCCTGCATGAGCGGAACTTGCTGCACCTTTGGCGCGCCTGCTTGGCCAGTGATAATCTTTAATGCTTCTTCGTATGAAATCATTATTTTTCTCCGTTTGAAATGCGGATAAGATGTGGAATGAGTTTCGGCAACAAGGTGCCTAAGCCCTCGCTGACAGCGGCAGGGTTGCCCGGTAGCGTGATAACCAGCGTAGAGCCGATAATGCCGCCGACTGCGCGACTGCTCCACGAAAGTGGTGTGTACTGTGCGCCGTGATTACGTAATAATTCTCCTACGCCAGGGATTACTTTATCGAACAGCGGCAACAAGGCTTCGAGTGTATAATCGCGGGGCGAAACACCCGTACCGCCCGTGGTGATAAGCAGATGCGGCGTGTGGCGCGTCACCATTTCCTGTACTGTCGCAGCGATACCGTCTTTATCATCAGGAATGACCTGGTAATCGCAAATGCTGCATCCGGCTTCTTCCAATTCGGCTTTGAGCGTCGCACCCGAAACATCCTCATATTCGCCCTTGGCGGCGCGATCACTTAAGGTAAGCACGGCGGCTTTACGGCCTGCTAGTAGTTTTGCAACTGGCGGATTCACCAGTTCCAGCACCCAATCTGGAACGCCAGCAGGGTTCAGCCACAAGCCAGATTTCCCGCCTTTCTTGGCGAGGAGCTTAATCTCGCGCATGGCAAGATTCGCCTCGATCATCTTGCTCAAATCCCAGATGGTGAGCAGCGCGGCGTTCACCCCCGCCAGCACCTCCATCTCAATGCCGGTTTTTGCATGCACCGAGGCCACGCAAACACACGCAAGGCATTCACTTCGGGCAAGAGTTCGGTGAAAACACGCACCATGTCCAACCCCATCGGGTGGCAGAGCGGGATCATCTCGTAGGCCTTTTTAGCCCCCTGAATACCAGCGATTTCCGCCAGCATCAGCACATCGCCTTTGGGTAGTTTGCGATCACGAATCAACGCAAATGCTTCTGCCCCGACGACAATTTCACCACTGGCAACAGCAATACGGTGCTTAATGGGTTTATTCCCGACATCGATCATTTGAAAACTAGGCTTCATCTATCCTCCGAGTGTCGCAAGGTGCGGCGTGGAGCCGGTGATTCCTTGCTGTAAATAATGTGTTTCATGTTTGAAATGCAGCGCCGAAGCAATGGCATCAATGAGTTCTTCGCGTTGGTCATCGGCTTGTAAGTATGGGCGTAGATCGTAGCCGCCTTCGCCAAACAGGCAGAGCATCAGCTTGCCGCGCGAGGTAACGCGCAGGCGGTTACAGCTTTTGCAGAAATCCTTGGAATACGGCGCAATGATGCCGATTTTCCCCGCATAGTCAGGATGGGTAAATTCCTGCGCTGGGCCACTATCGGGCTTGCGAAGCTCTGGCACGAACCCATGCTCTAAGAGCTGCTGAATAATCACACCAGCACCGATATGGTGTTGTTTGAAGAAGGCTAGATTCTCGCCCGTTTGCATCAACTCGATAAAGCGCACCGAGAGTGCCTCTCGCTGAATCCACAACAGGAATTCCGGCAGCGTGTGGTCAGTCACTTCTTTGAGAAGCACCGAGTTGATCTTGATATTGGTGAATCCTGCCGCTTTTGCCGCTTCGATACCTTCCAGTACATGCGTGAGCTTATCCTGACCGGTGATGGCGTGAAACCGCTCGCTATCAAGGCTATCGACACTGACATTGAGTGCATTGATGCCCGCATCGCGGAAGGCTCTGGCATTTTCCTTCAGATTATAGCCGTTGGTGGTGAGTGCTACCGTGCGAATGCCCGGAATGTTGCTGACGACGCGCGCAATCTGGGTCAAATCCTTCCGCACCGTTGGTTCACCACCCGTCAGGCGGATTTTATGGGTGCCAAGCTCAGCAAAAGCCGTTGCAAGTCGGGTGATCTCAGGGAGTGTGAGGAAGTCACGGTCAGTTTTCTGGTAGCCATTGGGCAAGCAATAGGTGCAGCGGAAGTTACACACTTCCGTCACGGACAGTCTTAAATAGGGGAATTTCCTCCCAAATGAATCCTTCAACACCTTCATATCCTTTCCAAACGCGGGAGGCAGAGACGTTTCCGCCGCTACCCGGTGAGCTTATGCCCACGGCCTGAAATCCTTGGACTGGCACATGTCAGCCGTTAGGCGTTTCAGGCTTCGGATGATGGAAGGGTAAAAAGGAAAGGCGTTTTAGCAATTGATGTGGATCAACTGCCTGAAACTAATTCATACAAACAGGGTTTGGGCATTCGGGTGTATTGTGGCGGCTGCACTGAACGGCAAGGTCACTATCACAGAAATCGCATAGTGCGAATACATCGGGCAGACTGATGCTGCTTCGCTCCACATCGATGCCTTGCTCTTTGAGTGTTTGAAGCGTGCGTGAGAACGTCTCAGGTTTCATGCCGAGATAGCCAGCAATCAGCGATTTATCATAAGGCAGCTTGAGATTTTTTGTACGATCACCGCTTTCTAAGAACAGCTTCAGTAGGAACCAGCCTACACGCTGTGTCACGGTTTTAAGCGTCAGTTGCTCAAACTGGCTAATCAGCGCCTGAGATCTGCCAGAAACGGTGGAAAGCATATTCACTGCCAATGCATGATTATTCTTAAGTTTCTCTCGAATCATTGAGGCTGGAATTGAGAGCAGCTTTACATTGTCGACTGCTTGTGCATTCACCGGCAGCGGCGTATCATTAAAAATGACGGTTTCCAGCAAATTGTCGCCCGTACTCAGCACCTGCAGAATGGACTCCTGACCATCAACATTGCCCTTAAACAGCTTCACCCATCCCTCTAAGATGATGTAAAAACGTGAAGCCTGTTCACCCTGCATAAAAATGAGGGTACCTTTATTGTGATTAGTGATGCGGGCATATTTCAGAATATCATTCAAGTTGGCGGCATCGAGTCCTGCA
Organism: Alphaproteobacteria bacterium; assembly: GCA_016722515.1. Taxonomy (NCBI): domain Bacteria; kingdom Pseudomonadati; phylum Pseudomonadota; class Alphaproteobacteria; species Alphaproteobacteria bacterium. Next base: position 28,697 of record JADKJE010000004.1, on the reverse strand, counting down.
AAGAGCGGCAGCACTTTGATCGTATCCATATAAGCACGCACACCTGACTCAATTCCGCTTGCATCTGCAACGCCCTGACTGAGGGCTGGCACAGATGCTTCGGGTGCTTTGCCATTCGTCTTTGCGAGCTTCTGGGCAGGCTCATCTGCTTTAGAGAGCTGCTTAATCATCATGCGGCTGACTTCGTGCAGTACATCCATTTTTGCGGTAAACAAATTAAACCACTCGGTTGCGTTCAGGGCTTCTAGTTGTGGAGAAGTGCCGTTTTTAAGGGCTGAGTGAATCTCTTCCACACGCTTAAAGCTGTCATTTTCCTTCTTCAACTTCTCGATAGCTTCGCGGCCTTTGCTATCAGCCAGCATCATGAACATGCGCTCATAGGCTTGCTGCTCGGAAATGATGTATTGCAGCCGCTCTCTGAGTTCGGGGGACTCTTTCCAATCCATTGTCAGCAGTTGCGTTCCAAGTGCTCGTTCAAGCCCAACACGCTCTTTCCACTGCAAAAAATGCATAAGTGCCGCAACTTTGGCAGGTTGATTATCGGCATCAAACACCGCCAGTTCCTGCGTAATATCAATGGCAGGGGCAATAATCTCGCGGCTGTAAAAAGAGATCGCTTCCGGCGCTTCAATCATCCGCGCAATGATATATTTGCGTTTCGCCGCCAAATAATGGGCAGCATGCAAAAATGGCTCCAGCTTAGCATTTTGCTGCTTCGGCAATGTGTTCAGGGGCTTCAGGCGCGTATCAACGACCGCAAATTGTGATTCCAGCTCCTCGGAAAACTGTTGTCCATGGCTTCGCAGATACAGAGATACAGAGCCGCGTTCCTTCTGGGCTTCATGGATAAAATCACAAAAATCGTATAACACACTGGTCATCAGGCATAGTTCCGCTATTTTTTCAGTGACTATAGCCGTAACGGCAAAAATCTCAAATAGAAATCCAGGCCCCCTTCTCGGGGGGGCCGCGGCCCGCGGCGGGCCAAACCTTAGGACGTTAATTTTTCAGCTTTCTGAAGTTGACCTGCATCAAGTGAATTTACCCTCTTGCGCCTATTTTCAGGGAGAACTATGGAGGGCTAAACATGCAGAATTCCTACGATGTGGCGATTGTCGGTGCTGGCCCAGCAGGGCTTTGCTTCGCACGCACCCTTTCTGGTTTGGGACTATCTACGCTGTTAATCGAAAAACAATCCCGCACAGCAATCGAAAATCCTGCGATTGATGGGCGTGACATTGCACTCACACATTTCTCTCGGAAAATGCTCGATGCATTAGGAATGTGGGAATACCTGCCACCTGAAGCCATTTCAATCATACGCGAAGCAAAAGTGTTTGACGGAACATCGCCCCGCTACATGGGGCTTTCTGCTTCTGAAACCGATCAGCTGGCATTTATCGTATCCAACCACCATATCCGCGCAGCCGCCTATGCAGCAGTGAAGAACGATACCAATATCACACTGATGGATAACGTTAGTCTGGAGCAGATGGAGCTGGAAGACTATGTAACCAAACTTCAGCTTTCAAACGGTCAGGCGATACATGCTAAACTCGCCGCCGCTGCGGATAGCCGCTTTTCTGAAACTCGCCGCAAAGCTGGTATCTCTGCTTCAATGCATGATTTTGGCAAAACGATGATTGTTTGCCAGATGGCGCATGACTTAAGCCACGAGGGCGTGGCGCATGAATGCTTCCACCATGGACATACGCTGGCGGTGTTGCCATTGAATGGCAAACGATCTTCGGTGATTATTACCCTTGCGCCTGCTGAAGCTGAAAGAATGATGAAGATATCTGCGCTGGAGTTGAATGCTTGGGTCGCTAAACAATTTCAGTATCGGCTAGGCAACATGCGGCTTGATAGCGAACGCTTTGCATACCCGCTGGTGGGTGTGTATGCGGATCGCTTTGTGGCGCAGCGTTTTGCGCTGGTGGGCGATGCGGCGGTGGGGATGCACCCAGTGACGGCGCATGGATTCAATTTTGGCCTCAAAAGCGCGCACGCACTGTGTGAGTCGATCAGAGCCGCTATGAACACTGGCAGCGACATTGCTTCAGCTGCCGTGCTGGCGCATTATGAGCGAGAGCACAAACAGGCGACTAAGCCTCTCTATCTGGCCACTAGCGGTATTGTGCGCCTTTACACCAACGACAGTATGCCTGCAAAAATTGCCAGAAGAGTACTGCTGCGTGCGGCAGACCGTATGTTGCCTATCAAATCTATGATGATGGCAAAACTCACGGAGAAAGAATCGAGAGATAGAGGCTTAAGCATTCCAACGCCAATTAGTGTTGCTCGCCATTTGCTTAAGGTTGCAGCATAGCCTCGTACCAATCGTCATCACGCAGGTAATAAATGTGACGCTCGTGAATGCGATATGCGCCGTTACCCCAAAATTCAAAATAATCAGGTACGATCCGAAAACCTTTCCAGTACGGTGGTCTCTCAACGTTTCCCGTTGCCCATTTAGCCGTGTAATAAGCAATGCGCTTCATGAGTTCGGATCGGTCTTTAAGCGGCCTCGACTGCTGCGATGCCCATGCCCCGATTCGTGATTTGAGAGGGCGCGTATTAAAATACGCATCTGCCTCCGTATCGCTCAGGTTGGTTACAAAGCCCTCCACGCGAATCTGAAGGCCGCATTCAGGCCAATAGAAACACATGGCTGCCTGCGGATTATCATCGATATCGCAGCCTTTGCGGCTCTGTGCATTGGTATAGAAGGTGAAGCCCGACTCACTGAAATCTTTCAAAAGCACCATGCGGCAGGAAGGTGCGCCGCAGCGTGTGGCAGTTGCAAGACAAACTGCCGAAACATCCTGCTTTTCTTTTAATTTCGCTTGCCCATACCACTCAGAAAACTTGAGTGTTGGACTGGATTCTGCCCGCTCTCCATAGGGCGGATCGAATGGCATTTGTATGTCGATGCGCTTCATGCTCGGCCTTCCGAAAAAGGGTATAATCCGCGCTCTTCATGATCAATTCGGCGCTCAAGGTCCGCAATCAGCGCCTGCGTCTGCTCGCAAAATTGCTTTGGTTTGCGGGCAAGAGTCTGCGTATCAGGCCAGTCATTTAGATAGTGCTTAAGGCTATCCGCAAAGCAACCCATGCTTTGTGCGTGATTTCTGGCAAGCATTCTGGTGGGTTCATGTTCGCTGAGTAATAGCTCCTGATAAACGCTGCGGTCTTCATGAAGCAGATGCGCCAAGGTTTTTCGGGTCAACTGCGCAAGGAGCGCATGTAGCATGCCAGCATTTTTTGACACGTGATCTGGTTGCAGCAGATGGCGAATCTCATACGCAATTCCCAGTATTTCTGCATGTTCATGACGAAAACGATCCAAGTTTTTCATGTGGGATTCTCCATCGTTAGGATACTCTCGAATACTGAGCAGAGTCAGGTAGTTGATACTGATCAAATACCGCCGCGACCGCGCGCGATGCCATGCGATACGGCGTGGCAATCTGCACTAGGTTTCCCTTTGTATGTGCAATATCGCTGTAGGCACATTCCTGCAGCAATGTCAGCTCGCGCGCGCAAATATTTGCGTCCTGACCGTGCTTAGCAGCAATTTGGCCTATGTCGGCCTCCATGTAGCACATTAGCGTATCGATAATTTCTTTGCGGAAGCTATCCTGTGCGCCCGCTTTCCAGCCTCGGCATGTGGCGAGCTGACCCGCTTCAATCCGTTTACTGTACTCGTGTGTGGCGCTGTAATTCTGGGTATACCCGCCCGGAAACTGACTAATGGCAGAGGTACCAAAGCCCAGCAAAATATCGGTGGTATCGGTGACGTATCCTTGAAAATTACGCCGCATGCGATGAGAGTTCGCTGCAACTGTGAGGCTGTCATCCGCGCGCGCAAAGTGGTCGATACCAATCGCTGTGTAGCCATTTGCGAGCAAAAACTCTGTCGCCATCCGATAAAGCGTGAGCTTCGTGCGATCATCGGGTAGCGCATGTTCATCAATTAAGCGCTGATGCTTTTTCATATGCGGCACATGGGCATAAGAGAAGAGCGCAATGCGTGATGGTGTAAGCGACAGCGTTTGCTTTAATGTATGCTCAAAACTGGTCACGGTTTGATAAGGCAGACCATAAATCAGGTCGGTGTTGATCTGATGAATTCCTGCTTCATGCAGTCGCTTCATTAATCCTGCGACCATCTCAAACGATTGGATGCGATTCACCGCCTTCTGCACCTTTGGATCAAAGTCCTGAATTCCCATACTGACGCGCGTAAAGCCGAGGCTGCCGTAAAACGCTATTTTTTCTTCGCTGGTCGTGCGCGGATCAAGCTCAATCGCAAGCTCGCCGGGCGGCGCAAACTCAAACGCTGATGCCAGTGCATACAAAATTGACATGAGCTGTGATTCGTTCAGCAGGCTTGGGCTTCCGCCGCCAAAGTGAATCTGCTTCAATATTCCTTTCCCAGCGGCGTGCTTTCCAATCAGTGCAATCTCATCCAGCAATACGCGCACGTATTTTTCTATCGGTTCATCACGGTAGGTCATCTTGGTGTGGCAACCGCAAAACCAGCATAGCTCCCTGCAAAACGGAATATGTACATAGGCAGAAACCGTTTGATCCTTGCGTATGGAGGCAAGCCACGACGCATGTAGATCCGCATTCACGCCAGCATGAAAATGCTGCGCCGATGGGTAGCTGGTATAGCGCGGCGCTTGCAACCCCAGCCAAGTTGGCGGTTTCTCAGGTGTTTCAAAGGACGGCGCGGCTAGAGTGCTTGACACAGATCAACCTCATTTTCATGACACAGCCCGATTAAAAATCATCCTCCATTAAAAATACTTGATACGGATCAAATAGGTTTTCTCGGGGTTGGGACAGTCTGGGATCATCACAAATAGGTCGTGAGGTCTCTTATGGTTAACTTAAAAACAATCCCTGCCAGCCAGCAAAATCGTGCGCTTTACAGCACGACGCTGGAGTTTACGCTGAACTTTGCCGTCTGGACGATCTTCGCCATTATTGGGGTACAGATTAAACAGGAGCTGAATCTAAACGATACGCAGTTTAGTCTGCTTATCGGCACACCAATCCTCACCGGATCGCTGGTGCGGCTGTTTTTAGGCATCTGGGCGGATCAGTTTGGCGGTCGGAGAGTGATGCTGCTGGTTTCGCTTTGTGCAGCGGCCTCCACATGGATGCTCACCTACGCAGAAACCTATGAGATGATGTTGATCACGGCACTTGGCATGGGGCTATCAGGCGGTACATTCGTGGTGGGTATTGCATATCTCTCGAAATGGTACAGCAAAGACAGGCAAGGCACCGCGCTTGGCATTTTCGGTATGGGAAATATCGGTGCTGCCGTCACCAAATTCGGTGCGCCATTTATCATGGTGGCTTATGGCTGGCATAGTGTGGCGCAGATCTGGGCAGTTGCGCTTGCGGTGACCACCATCCTCTGGTTTCTGATGACCAAAGATGAGCCTGAGCTAGTCGAGCGCCGCAGAACGGGCGCACCTGCAAAAACCACTAAAATGGCGCTTGCACCTCTCAAAAAACTGCAAGTATGGCGCTTTTCGCTCTATTATTTCTTCGTATTTGGCGCGTTTGTGGCGCTCGCTTTATGGATGCCGCGCTATTATGTCGGAGCGTATGGGCTAGACATTAAAGTCGCAGGGATGCTCGCTGCCAGCTTCTCTATCGCCGCTTCGGCTTTCCGCGCTATCGGCGGCTGGATGTCGGATAAATACGGTGCGCGCAAAGTCATGTACTGGACGTTCAGCGTCTGCATCATCTGTTGCTTCATCCTCAGCTATCCATCCACCGATTATGTCATTCACGGCATTAACGGCGAAAACATAGAGTTCAGCACGGGGCTTAGCGTTGTTCCCTTCACAGTGATCATATTCGTGTTGGGTCTATTCATGTCGTTTGGCAAGGCTGCCGTTTATAAGCATATCCCTGTCTATTACCCCGATAACGTCGGCTCTGTTGCGGGAATTGTTGGGCTGATAGGCGGCCTTGGTGGTTTCTTCCTACCCTTAGCATTCGGCATTCTCAATGACCTCACCAACATCTGGACGAGCTGCTTCATGCTGCTCTTCGTGCTGGTGTCGGCAGCACTTATCTGGATGCATTTTGCCATCATGTTGATGGAAAAACAGAAACACCCCGAACTGCGTGGGCCGAAATTCCTGCCTGAGCTGGATGTAGCACCCAAGCATTAGCAATCCTCAAACCCAAGAAGGCCTTTTTATGTCAACACATCTGGAACAATGGAACCCCGAAGAGAATAGTTTCTGGGAAAAGCACGGCAAGAAAATCGCACGCCGCAATCTATGGATTTCGATTCCCTGTCTGTTTCTAGGGTTCGCCACATGGATGATCTGGTCGGCGGTCGCCGTCAATCTCAATAGTGTTGGCTTCAATTTCACTAAAGAGCAGTTATTTACGCTCGCGGCAGTGCCAGGGCTTACGGGCGCGACGCTGCGGATCATTTATTCGTTTGTCGTACCTATTTTTGGTGGGCGCAACTGGACAGTCTTAAGCACCATCACACTCCTGATTCCGGCGATTGGTATTGGGCTTGCCGTGCAAGACCCGAATACGCCTTATGAAACCATGCTGCTTTTGGCGCTGGCCTGCGGTTTTGGTGGCGGCAACTTCTCTTCTTCGATGTCGAATATCAGCTTTTTCTTTCCGAAAAAGGCGCAAGGAACTGCGCTGGGGCTGAATGCTGGCCTCGGCAATCTGGGCGTTAGCGCGCTCCAATTTCTGGTTCCCGTGGTCATCGGTGCCAGTGTGTTTGGTGATCTGGGGGGCATTTCGCAAACCATGACTGCTGCAGATGGCGCAACCAAAACCGTATGGCTACAGAATGCAGGTTTTATCTGGGTCATTCCAATTATTCTGTGCACCCTCGCTGCTGCATTTGGCATGGATAATTTGAAATCTGCCAAAACGCCGCTCGCTGAGCAGCTTATCATTTTCAAACGCAAGCATATGTATCTCACCACATGGCTTTATGTCATGTCGTTCGGTTCGTTCATTGGATATGCGGCGGCGTTTCCGCTGCTCATCAAAACCCAGTTCACGGATGTCAATCCACTTGATTATGCGTTTATCGGGCCGCTCTTAGGTGCGCTCATCCGCCCTGTTGGCGGCTGGATGTCGGATAAGACCAGTGGCGCATCGGTCACATTCTGGAACCTCATCGTTATGATTGCGGCGGTGGTTGGCGTTATTCACTTTATCCAACCAGAGACCAAACAATTCGCAGGATTCTTTGCCTGCTTCATGGTGCTGTTCACCACCACTGGCATCGCCAACGGATCTGTTTTCCGCATGATTGGTGTGATTTTCCCACCCAAGGAAAAAGCACCTGTTCTGGGTTTCAGCGCGGCCATTGCTGCTTACGGCGCATTCGTACTGCCCAAATGCTTCGGCTGGTCGATTGAAGCAACCGGTGCCGCTGACACCGCCCTATGGGGTTTCATCGGCTACTACGTCACCTGCCTGTTTGTGACCTACATCTGGTATTTCCGCAAAGGAGCCGAGGTAAAATGCTAAATTTCATGAAAAAGCGAGAAGTTGATCCACATCAATCACGCGAGGCAGTTCGCCACCTAACATCCAGCAGCATAACATCCTAGGAAGAGCACAATATGAGCTATTTAATCGACAAGCTGACCTTTTTCAAACAAGTGAAAGAGCCATTCGCGGGCGGCCACGGTATCACCACCGATGAGTCACGCGAGTGGGAGCACACCTACCGTGATCGCTGGCAGCATGACAAAATTGTGCGCTCCACCCATGGCGTGAATTGCACTGGCTCGTGCAGCTGGAAGATTTATGTGAAAAACGGTCTTGTCACATGGGAAACGCAACAAACGGACTATCCGCGCACCCGCCCGGATATGCCGAACCATGAGCCGCGTGGTTGTTCGCGTGGCGCAAGCTATTCCTGGTATCTCTATAGCGCCAACCGCTTGAAATACCCGCTCATTCGCAGCCGCTTGCTGAAAGCCTACCGCGATGCGAAAAAAATCGCCAAAGACCCTGTGAATGCATGGGCAGCGGTAGTGGGTAACGAGCAAACCCGCAAATCCTATCAGAAAGTGCGCGGTCTGGGCGGCTTTGTTCGCACCGATTGGGATGAAGTGAATGAAATCATTGCTGCCGCCAACGTCTATACGGCAAAGCAGCACGGACCCGACCGTATCATCGGCTTCTCGCCGATTCCTGCCATGTCAATGGTGTCCTACGCCGCAGGATCGCGCTACCTGTCGCTGATTGGTGGCGTATGTATGAGCTTTTACGACTGGTATTGCGATCTGCCTCCTTCCAGCCCGCAAACATGGGGCGAGCAGACAGACGTGCCAGAATCCGCTGACTGGTATAACTCCAATTTCATTATTGCCTGGGGCAGCAATGTGCCGCAAACGCGCACGCCGGATGCCCACTTCTTCACCGAGGTGCGCTACAAAGGCGCAAAAACCGTGGCCGTTACGCCCGATTATTCCGAAGTCGCCAAACTCTGCGATTTGTGGATGCACCCCAAACAAGGTACCGACGCCGCACTCGCCATGGCGATGGGGCATGTGATTGCCGCCGAATGGCATGTGAAAGGCAAAAGCGATTATTTCGATGATTACTGCCGCATGTACACGGACATGCCGTTTCTTGTGCGCTTAATCAAAAATAAGGATGGCTATCTGGTGCCGGAGCGTATGCTGCGCGCCTCCGACTTTGAAGGCAATATGGGTACGGACAATAATCCGGACTGGAAGCCAGTGATTATGTGCGGCCATGAAGAGAAAGTGCGTATCCCGAATGGCACGATTGGTTCGCGCTGGGGACAGAAAGGCAAATGGAATCTGGAGCCGAAAGACGAGGTCACGGGTGAGGAACTCTGGCCATTGCTTTCGCTTATGGAGCACAGCAAGCGCGAAGTGGTCAGTGCGGCGTTCCCATATTTCGGCAATCTGGAGCATGAGCATTTTAATTCGACCGATCATGCCAGTATTTTAGAGCGCAATATTCCTGCGATTAAAATGAAACTCAAAGACGGTGAAGCCATCGTTACCACCTGCTACGATTTGTTCATTGCCAATTATGGCGTGGATCGTGGCCTTGGCGGCGGCAATGTTGCCAGCTCGTTTGACGATGATGTGCCTTATACCCCCGCTTGGCAGGAGCATATTACTGGCGTCAAGCGTGAGCATGTGATCAACGTGGCGCGTCAGTTTGCAGAGAATGCCCATAAAACCCACGGCAAATCGATGGTGATTATCGGTGCGGCGATGAACCACTGGTATCACATGGACATGAACTACCGCGCGATCATCAATATGCTGGTGATGTGTGGGTGTATCGGTAAATCGGGCGGTGGCTGGAGCCATTATGTAGGTCAGGAAAAACTCCGCCCACAAACTGGCTGGGCACCACTGGCATTTGCCACCGACTGGAATCGCCCACCGCGTCAGCAGAACTCCACCTCGTTCTTCTATGCCCATACCGACCAATGGCGCTATGAGAAGCTCAAAATGGAAGAGATTCTCTCGCCGCTGGAAGATAATACGGATTGGAAAAATGCTTCTTTCATTGACTGCAATGCCAAGTCCGAGCGTATGGGCTGGTTGCCTTCTGCGCCTCAAATGGAGCGTAACCCGCTAGAGCTGGGTAAAATTATCAAAGATTCGGGTGAGGCCGTGGGGGCTGCGGTTGCGGCTGGGCTGAAATCGGGCGAACTAAAACTCTCCTGCCATAATCCCGATGCACCGCAAAACTGGCCGCGCAATATGTTTGTCTGGCGCTCGAATATTCTAGGCTCTAGCGGTAAAGGCCATGAATATTTCCTCAAGCATTTGCTGGGTACGCAGCATGGCGTTCAGGGCAAGGATTTAGGCGAAGAAGGAAGAAGCCTAAGCAAGGAAGTGGTCTGGCACGATAAAGCCCCTGAAGGCAAACTCGACCTGCTGGTTACACTCGATTTCCGCATGTCCACGACGTGTATGTACTCGGATATCGTGCTGCCGACCGCGACCTGGTATGAAAAGCACGATCTGAATACTTCCGATATGCATCCCTTCATTCACCCGCTTTCTGCGGCAGTTGATCCGGCATGGGAATCACGCACAGACTGGGATATTTATAAAGGCATTGCCAAGAAATTCTCTGAAGTTTGCGTAGGGCATTTAGGTGTCGAGCAGGATGTGGTCTTAAACCCCATCAAGCACGATACACAAAATGAAATTGCCCAAGGTATTGATGTCAAAGACTGGATGCGTGGTGAGTGTGAGCCTATTCCAGGTAAAACCATGCCAAGTGTACATCTGGTAGAGAGGGACTATCCAAATACCTATAAGAAATTCACCTCGCTTGGGCCAATGCTTGCCAAACTAGGCAATGGCGGCAAAGGCGTCTCGTGGAATACCGAGCATGAGCTGAAGGCGCTAGCGGATTTGAACTACACTGTTACCGAAGAAGGCATCAGCAAAGGTCAACCGCGTATTGAAACTGCGATTGATGCGGCGGAAACCATCATGATGCTGGCACCGGAAACCAACGGTGAAGTGGCGGTGAAAGCGTGGAAAGCGCTCGGTGAGGCCACAGGGCGCGATCATACGCATCTGGCGGATACCCGCGAGGATGAGAAAATCCGCTATCGTGATATTCAGGCGCAACCGCGCAAGATTATCTCGTCACCGACATGGAGCGGGATTGAATCTGAGCATGTGAGTTACACGGCAGGCTACACCAACGTGCATGAGCTGATTCCGTGGCGCACACTGACAGGCCGTCAGCAGCTTTATCAGGATCATTCGTGGATGCGGGCATTCGGCGAGCAGCTTTGCACCTACAAACCGCCGGTAGATTTGAAAACCACGGACGAGGTGAGCAAGCGCTTCGGCAAAGGCCGTAAGGAGGTGGTGCTGAACTTCATCACGCCGCACCAGAAATGGGGTATTCACTCGACCTATACAGATAATCTGCTGATGCTAACGCTATCGCGTGGTGGACCAATCATCTGGGTTTCGGAGATCGATGCGAAAAAAATCGGTGTCATCGATAATGACTGGGTGGAAGCCTACAATGCCAACGGCGCGCTCACGGCGCGTGCGGTGGTCAGCCAGCGCGTACCGGAAGGCATGATGATGATGTACCACGCGCAGGAGAAAATTGTGAACGTACCGGGCAGTGAAATCACCGGCGCACGCGGTGGTATCCACAATTCCGTTACACGCACCGTACTAAAACCTACGCACATGATTGGTGGCTATGCACAGCTTTCGTATGACTTTAACTATTACGGAACGGTGGGCAGTAACCGCGACGAATTCGTCGTGCTGCGTAAGATGGATAAGGTGGAATGGATGAACGAAGACAGCTACGGCGACAAGCTCTTCCACGGCGAGATTCCACGCTTAGAGCAAACCGCGCTTGGCAAACAGGGAGCATAAGGCAATGAGAGTAAGAGCACAAATCGGTAAAGTCCTCAATCTGGACAAATGCATCGGTTGCCACACCTGTTCGGTCACCTGCAAAAACGTATGGACGTCGCGTCGTGGGGTTGAATATGCGTGGTTTAACAACGTTGAAACCAAGCCTGGTATTGGTTATCCGAAAGACTGGGAAAACCAGAAGCGTTGGAATGGCGGCTGGACGCGCAAGAAAAACGGCAAACTGCAACCCAAGCAAGGCGGTAAATGGCGGAGCTTGGCGAATATCTTCGCCAATCCGAATATGCCGTCTATCGATGATTACTACGAGCCATTCACCTTCGATTACGAGCATTTGCAAAAATCGCCGGAATCGAAAACCATGCCTTCTGCCCAGCCCGTGTCGGTCATTACGGGTAAGAAAATGGACAAGGTGGTCGGTGGGCCAAACTGGGAAGAAATCCTTGGCGGTGAGTTCGAGCATCGCGGGAAGGATTACAATTTCGAGAACGTGCAGAAGGAAATGTACGGCCAGTTTGAAAACACCTTCATGATGTATCTGCCGCGCTTGTGTGAGCATTGCCTGAACCCCACCTGCGTGGCTGCGTGCCCATCGGGCGCGATTTACAAGCGAGAGGAAGATGGCATTGTGCTGATCGATCAGGATAAATGCCGTGGCTGGCGCATGTGCGTCTCCGGTTGTCCGTACAAAAAAATCTACTTCAACTGGGAGTCTGGCAAGTCAGAGAAATGTACCTTCTGTTATCCGCGTATTGAAGCGGGTGAGCCAACCGTATGCTCGGAAACCTGCGTCGGCCGTATCCGTTATCTGGGCGTACTACTCTATGATGCGGATAAGATTGAGGCAGCTGCAAGCACCGAAGATGAGAAGGATTTGTATCAGGCGCAGCTAAATATGTTTCTTGATCCAAATGATCCCGAAGTGATTGCCGCAGCGAAAGCGGAAGGGATTCCTGATAGTTGGATGGATGCTGCTAGACGTTCCCCCGTCTATAAAATGGTAATGGAATGGAAGATTGCATTCCCATTGCATCCGGAATACCGCACCCTACCAATGGTATGGTATATCCCGCCACTTTCGCCGATTCAGAACGCTGCAGAAAGTGGTGATATGGGGATGAATGGGGTGATTCCCGATGTAAAAAGCCTTCGCATTCCGGTGATGTATCTGGCAAATCTGCTCACGGCTGGTAAAGTTGAGCCGGTAGTGGTTGCGCTCGAGAGGATGCTTGCGATGCGTAGCTTCATGCGCTCCCGCCATGTGGACGGGGTCGTGAACACCGAAGTGCTGAAACAAACCAATACAAGCGAGGCAATGGTCGAGGAAATGTATCGCTATATGGCGATTGCAAACTACGAAGATCGTTATGTCATACCCACTTCGCACAAAGAATATGCGATGTCGGCCTTTGATGTCCGTTCTGGTTGTGGCTTCTCGTTCGGCGATGGCTGTAACAGCGGCGGCAACGATTACAACATGTTCAGTAAACCAAAACGTAAAAACCTGTTCGGAGGCACCCATGCCAGCAGCTAAATTTCAAACCTTCAAGGCCCTTGGCATCTTGCTTTGCTATCCGACAACGGAATGGCAGGAAGGAGTGGTCGAACTCGCCGAGCTTATTAACCGTGAGGCTATCTTAAAGCCGCAAGACAGAGAGGCAATTCATGCCTTTGCGGCAGATGCAGCGGAAAGCAACCTGTTTGATTTGCAGGAGGCGTATGTCGATGCATTCGACCGCGTGCGCTCGCTCTCACTGCATTTGTTTGAGCATGTGCATGGTGAATCGCGGGATCGCGGTCAGGCCATGGTCGATCTGGCAGGGATGTATGCGGAGCATGGTTACGAACTATCGGCGAGTGAATTGCCAGATTATCTCCCAGTGTTTCTGGAGTTTCTCTCTATTCTGCCAAACCATGAAGCCGTCGAAATGTTGGGCGACCCACTGCATGTGATTGAAGCACTCAGCAAACGTCTGGCCGAGCGTGGAGCGGCGCAGCACGTCATCCTCGATAGCCTGATCCGGTTTATGGGCAAAGAACCTGTAAAAGTAATACCAAGACCGCGACCAGAGGTGATTGATTTCGCTGCGATGGATAAGGAATGGGAAGAAAAACCCATTGAGTTCCTCGGCGCTAGCGCACCCGCAGCTTCTGCAGGTGGCTGCGGCGGAGGAAGCTGTGGTGGCGGTGGATGTGGCGGAGGGAAACCACAAGCAATGGAGCAACGGATATGATTACTTTCTTTCATGAGTTTTTCTTTGGCATGTTGCCCTACATTGTGCTGGTGGTGATGGTGCTTGGCACCATCATCCGTTATGACCGCGAGCCTTATTCATGGCGCGCTGCCTCAAGCCAGATTCTGGCGGATAAAGGCCTGCGTGTTGGCAATATCCTGTTTCATATCGGCGTGATTTTCCTATTTTTCGGGCATCTGATCGGGCTGCTCACGCCGCACAGCGTGTACCATCACGTCATCAGTGCAGAGAATAAGCAGATGGTTGCGATTGTGATGGGTGGGCTTTTCGGCACGATCTGTTTTATCGGCCTGACCATTCTGTGCGTCCGCAGATTGTTTGTAGCACGGGTACGCGTGACCAGTGCACCGGCAGATGTAGCAATTCTGGTTATCCTCTGGGTGCAGCTGGTGCTTGGGCTAACGACGATTCCATACTCACTCGGCCATTCTGATGGCAGTGTGATGATGGCGCTGTCAGAATGGTGCCAGAGCATCATCACCTTCCAGGGTGCTCATCCAGAGTTGATTGAGCCGCTGGCATGGCCTTACAAGGCGCATTTGATTCTGGGGATGTTCATTTTCTTCCTGTTTCCCTTCACCCGTCTGGTGCATATTTTAAGCGCACCAGTGCGTTATGTATGGCGACCTTATCAAGTCGTGCGTAGCCGAGCAGCGAGGAGATAACTATGCCCGTATTTGTGAATAAAGTTGAAATCACGGATGATGAAGTGTTTGCAGAAATGCAATACCATCCCGCCGAGAATGTTGCCGAAGCACAATATCAAGCCGCGCTCGCACTCACCATTCGTGAGCTTTTATGTCAGGAAGCGTCACGGCTTGGCATCACACCTCCGGTGGAGCAGGACGATACGGAGCTGGCACGGGAATATCTGGTGAACAGCCTTCTCGAACAGGAAATCACTGTACCAACGCCGACGGAAGAAGAATGCGAGCGTTATTATCAGCGCAATCCGTCCATATTCAGAGATCAGGGCAGCAACGTGGCACCTTTTGCTGCCGTGCGTGAGTCGATAGCAGAATATCTGCAGGAAGCCAGCGAGCAACAAGCGATGAAGCAGTATGTGAAGATACTCGCTGGACAAGCAAGTATTGCGGGTATTACTCTGGAGCGTGCCAGCAGTCCTCTGGTGAACTAATCCAAGGATTCTTCTTTGTCATTGATCTAAATCAATGACTTTTTCTTATTTTAACTCAGTATGGTAGAGGTGGGGTTCTATCCAGAAAGGCAGGTTCTTATGAGAGAAGATGCTGAAGATACGGCGATGCGGGTGGGGTTGGCGTTAGCGGTCGATATATGTCCCGGCTGCACCCATACAGATAAAAGCGTAACCCCACGTAATTACTGCCGAGGGCAGAAGCCTTGCCCAATGTTTCATCCAGATAACTTTTACTACGATAAAGAGATGCACCGCTTCTGGTGTCACAACTGGGTGGACTCAAAGGGACACGAGAAGCCTCAGGTAGGCTCTGTGTTATGCGGCTAAAAGGTGTTCTTGGCAATCGAGGCGGATATCTTCCAGATGCAGTGATTGTTGCAATAAATTGCAATAGGGTACGCCTTTGCGCTTTTCAAAATGCTGGCAGCTAAAGCACATCCGCAGCGGGATCACGCCAGTTTTTTGTAAATGCCCGATGAGCAATAGCAAGCCTTCCCATATCCTTTCGCGCTCACTTTCAGGAATCAAGGAAAGTGTTTCATCAAAACGCTTGGTAAGCGAGGCAAGTTCTTGCAGTTGCTTATGGCCGCCTGCGGTGAGGTGCAGAGAAAATGCTCTGGCATCATCGCCAGATTGCTTTTTGAGTAGTTTCTTTCCGAGAAGCGTCCGCACAGCATCGCTCACGGTTGCTTTTGTGACGCCAAATTCTTTTGCCAGGCACGACACATTATTCAGTGTTTGCGTATGAGACGCGATAAACAGCATGATCTGCACTTGCAGAGGGCTTAAACCACATTGTTTGGCCTCGTCCCACAAAGCAGCACGAAACAACGTTGATAGGCGTTCAATACCCAACACTATTTTTGTATTTTCATTCATGCTCTTACTCATCGGTAGGGATTGGGGCAGCCTTCCATTTGTAGAATGTAATGCCCGGATTTGGCAATCTCCGCTTCAACAAAAGGAGGGGCATTTTCGCTATGGCAAAAATTACAACGCTCGGATTTGACTGCATCTGCGGCTTCGCCAATCGATTCTAAAAACGTCCGCGCATGTTGCACGGCGGTTTCTTTACTACCGCCGCTTGGTAAGAACACATCAAAATGAATAGTCTTTCCTGCGTTGGATGTCGCGTAGGTGTCGTATACGTCAAATTTCATGAGTCCTCACAATGTGGTAAATCAGGCAAGCAGGTACAAACCCACTCGCCTGATTGCTGTATTACGCGACAGCTTTTTTTACATCGTTCATGCTCGCACCATAATTGATATGCAGAACATTACCATCAATGACGAGCGCGGGAACTGACTTAACACCAGCTTTTTCTGCTTCAGCAATCCGGTCTTTGCCACCTTGGGCAAAATGCACCACTTCAAGCTGGACTTTGTTACGATCAACAATGTCGAGCACTTGTTGTTCGGCGGAAACACAAACTGGGCAGCCAGCATGATAAAATACGGCTTTAGAAGACATAGGTAACTCCATAGTTAATGAGTCCCAACACCATTGCTGGGAAGTCATATAAGTAAGGAGTCCTAACTATATTGTCAACGGGCAATATCTAAAACTTCACCTGCAAGTACGGCATGATCTTCACCGTGTCGGTATAGAGATCATCGGCATTGTAAGCGCCGAGCTTGATGCCTGCCGTGTAGTATTGCTGGAAGGTTTGCTCGACTGAGGCATCCCACTCCGTGCCGTAATCGGCACTGCCGCGTTCGGCTGAGAAATCATGATACACCAACATCGCCTTCGTGCCGTTCAGCCACGCATTCTCCGACTTGGCGACATAGGTGATGCCGATATTGGCATCGACCAAGCCGTTTGCGGGTGTAGTGAGGAATTTATCCACCCAGCCATCGAACGCATGGTTGGTGCCGAGCGCAAATTGCATCGCATTCGTGCCGTCGCCCTCGATGGATTCATATTGTCCTTTAAGCGTCCACTGGCCAAACGTCACCCCAGGCTCGATAGAGTAATAATTGAAGCTGATGCTGTTGGGATTATCAGCATAATCATTCTGGTGGGCGTATTCGAGGTTCAGCAAACCAACGACGCCTTCCGCTACTGGATGTTTTCCTTCAAACCGTGCGCCGTAAGTGGCGCTGGAGAGCGCCAGTGAATCCTGAATATCGAGCAGGTAGCTATAACCCGTGATTTTGCCAAAAGGCAGACCAGCATAGGAGCCGTTGATTAAGTGGATATGGCTGTCATCCCATGTTCCCACAGGTGAATCCGTGCCAAAGATACGATTCACCTGATTGGCATAGGCGTAATACAGCGTGGTGTCTTTGAGCGTATTATTCTTCACGCTGATAGCATCGAATGTCTGGTCATTCTGCCGCCATGCGATACCACCCACGAAACGCTGGTTGTCCAGCACGATGTTTTGACGACCCAGCACCAGTGCCGTATCGGGCAGCCCCGTATAGGTCAGCTGCAGACGGTTAAGCGCGGTATCTTCCGGGTCAGCCACCGTTGGGTGGGACGTTTTCCCGTTGATTGTATCGTTGTAATTTTCTCCGCCAATATCGGTGATATTCTCAAACTCCAGCAGTGTGCTGAAATCTTTGAACTTGCCCGTTTCATAGCCCAAGCGCGTGCGGATCGTATGCGCGTTGGCTTCGTCAGCAAGTCCATCCTGATCGACATATTCATAGCGATAGCGCGCATCGAGGATTGGTTTACCCTCTGTCAGCGCCTTGGCGAATTCGCTCTTCGGTGCTGCGGACGTTGCAACAGGATCAGCAGCATAGGCTGGAAAGCTGGCAGCGATGCACAGTGTTAGTGCGCTTGTCAGTAGTAGTCGGCGGTTCGTCATAGTGTCCTCATAGAAGTGATCATCATGCACGAAAACCTAATGGGTAAAAGCGTCATACGAATTGATCCGGCTCAAGTGTTTTTGTGTGTTTGAGCCGTAGCATCGCCATCACATCCCAATATGGAAGGCGCTGCACATGACCTTAATCAATATCTCCGAGCCTGAAAGACCATTGCTAAACGGATTTGCCTTGTTCCGGCTTGGCTTTCGGCCATTCTTTCTGCTTGGCAGTCTGTGGGGACTCTTGGTGCTTGGCTATTTCATCCTGCTGATAAGCGGCATGGCGACGGAGCTGCCTAGCAGATGGGGTATGGTGGAGTGGCATCGCCATGAAATGCTGTTTGGTTTTGTGGGTGCGATTATTGCAGGGTTTTTGCTCACGGCAGTACCCAACTGGACGGGGCTTCCTACCGTGAAAGGATCACGTTTGGCAGCCCTCACAGGGCTTTGGTGCGCCGGACGTGCGTGCGTGTTCATGTCAGCAAAGCTGCCTGAAACGCTGGTAATGGTAGTGGATGCCAGTTTTTTCGTGGGCTGTGCGCTTGCGATTGCGCCTGCGCTCATTCGTTCAAACAATAAACGCAATTACGGATTCATCGCGTTATTGCTGCTTTTGGCATTGGCATCCGGGCTCACGCACGATGAATATGCCGATGCAGGCATCCGCCTTGGCCTTGGTGTCGTCACACTCATGATGACGCTGATTGGCGGGCGGGTGATTCCCTTCTTCACCGAGCGACGACTGGGTATTAGCGTCACACGCAACCCACGCATCGAAAAGCTCACGATGATTTGTACGGCGCTTGCTGTTCTGTGCAACGCCATTGCACCCGATGCGCCATGGCTGTATTTGCTTTTCATCGCAGCGGGCGTAGTGAATCTCTGGCGATTTACTTCCTGGCAAACAGCCAAAACCTTCAGCATTCCGCTGCTATGGGTGCTGCATGCAGGCTACATCTGGCTGATCTTCAGCTTCTTTGCCAAAGCAGCCGTGCTGATGGAGCTTTCAGTGCCTGCGGCCTTTGCCACCCACAGCCTGACCGCTGGTGCGATGGGCACACTCATTCTCGGTATGATTGCGCGTGTATCGCTGGGGCATAGCGGCAGGCCTCTGGAAATCGGAAAAGCCATGCATATCGCATTTGTGGCGATTAATCTGGCCGCATTGCTTCGCGTATTTGGCTGGTGTCTGCCGATGGATACGATGACAGGATTTCAGCTTGCGGCTTTGTGTTGGCTCACCGCTTACGGCATCTTTGTGGTGATGTATACGCCGATTCTTCTTCGCCCAAGACTGGATGGCAAAGATGGATAATCAACCACCACTTCTGACGCTGCCCGAAGATGACATGCGCCGTATGGCGGAGAAGGTATTTGGCCTGATTGTTGATCATTTCGCTGGTCTTAAGGACTTACCCGTCACCACACCATCCACGCTGGAGCATATTACCGAAGGCCTGCACGAGCCGATGCCGACGCAGGCCGTGCCTGTTGAACAGCTTCTCGCGCAGCTTAAAACCCATGTGTTTGACCAGATGACGCATCTGGATCACCCGCGTTATTTTGCCTTCGTGCCGGGGCCAAGCAACTTTGTCAGCGCCATGGCGGATGCGATTGCTTCCTCATTTAACGTCTTCAGCGGAGCATTTATCGGTCCGTCCGGTGTGGCGCAGATCGAAGTCACTACCATTGAGTGGCTGCGTGAGCTATTCCGCTTTCCGCAAGATGCAGGCGGGTTATTTGTCAGCGGCGGCTCGATGGCGAATATGACAGGGCTAGCGGTGGCACGGCATGTGATGTTGGCAGGCAATACCACCAACGCCACGGTGTATTTCTCGGATCAAACCCATTCATCCGTAGCCAAAGGTCTCAAGATTCTGGGTTTCCAGCAGTTCCAACTTCGCAAGATTGCCTCCGACGCGACCTTCCGCCTTTCAGTGGATGCATTGCGCCAGCAGATCGCGACGGATCGGCTGCAAGGGCTGGTGCCATTTTGCGTGGTGGCCAATGCCGGAACCACCAACGCCGGTGCGGCTGATCCTATCAAGGAACTCTCCGCGTTTTGCAAAGCCGAAGGCCTGTGGCTGCATGTGGACGGTGCGTATGGTGGTAGCGCAGCCATTACTGAGCGCGGACGCAAAGTGCTCGAAGGTATAGAGCTGGCAGACTCGCTGGGCATTGACCCGCATAAATGGATGTTCCAGCCTTATGAGATCGGCTGCGTACTGGTGCGCAACCGCGAGCATCTGAAAAACACCTTCCGCTTCTCGGCGGAGTATCTGAAGCTCAATGAGCAATGCGCCGAGCAGATCAATTTCTGTGATTACGGCGTGCAGCTGACACGTGGATTCCGTGCGCTCAAGCTCTGGCTGTCGCTCAAGGCCTTCGGCGTGGACGCGTTCCGTGCGGCCATCACCAAGGGCATAGAGAACGCCGAAATTGTCGAATCGCTACTACGCAACGGTGATTGCTGGGAAATTATCACGCCCGCACAGCTGGGCATCATCACTTTCCGTTACCGCGCAGATGGATTGGATGAATCGGCACTGAACGAACTGAATAATCATATTGCGCAAGACATCATCTATTCTGGCTATGCGATGCTCAGCCCAACCATCCTTGGCGGCAAACATGTTCTGCGCATGTGCACGATCAACCCCCGCACCACCCATGACGACTTGAAGCAAACGGTCGGGATGCTGAAATCCTTCGGCGAGCATATCGAAGTCAAACCAACATCTTAGAGGAAATATCACACCGTTTATCCCTTTTTTAGAGAACTTGATCTGGGTCAAATGCACCCATTAGACACAAGATGTAGTATCAGCTCCGCCTAAAGCACCAACATATAGTCAAAACAAGGGGGATTCTATGCAACTAACCGAAACTGCCACACCAACGCCCACCACTACCCAATTGCCGCGTGCGCTGCAGCCCGCTGCTCAGAAGCCGAATGTCTTTTCGCTCTCGGTACATGCGAGCCTGAAGGAGGCGTTTGTGGCATCGGGCGAAGGCAGTTTCGATGCGTTCATGTCGTTACTCTCCACCTCAAAAGAGGCACTGGCCGATAGCGCGATGGAAAGCGTGATCGAGGACGAGCTTGCAGCAGCGGGTTACGTTAAAACCCTTAAATCATTTATCCTAAGCCGCAATCGCGCCACCGCGCAGGACACGCTAGTAAGCTGCAAACAAGCGGTAGAGGAATATATTTTACAGCAGGATTGGCGGGTCAATGCCAATGCGAACACCGCTTACAGCAATGCGGGGCTGATCAATAACTCGGCAGGCAAGATTATCGCCAATTACTGGCTCGATAATGTCTATTCGCCCGAAGAAGGGCAAGCGCACCGCCGCGCCGATTACCACATTCACGATCTCGATTGCCTCACGGGTTACTGCGCGGGCTGGAGCCTGCGCGCGCTGCTCGATGAGGGCTTCAATGGTGTTGCTGGGAAAGTGTCGAGCCGTCCGCCGCGCCATTTCCGCGAGGCGTTGGGGCAAATGGCGAATTTCCTCGGCATTCTGCAATCCGAATGGGCGGGCGCGCAAGCCTTCAGCTCGTTCGATACCTATCTTGCTCCTTATGTGTTCAAAGATAGGCTGCCTTTCATCGAGATCAAAAAGGCCATCCGCCAGTTCGTTTATAACCTGAATGTTCCGGCGCGCTGGGGGCAAAGCCCGTTCACCAATATCACGCTTGATATCACCGTGCCGCCAGATCTGCGCGATAACTTCCCGACCGCGAACTGTACCCACCTGTTCCGTGATATTGATGATCCTGAAATTCTGGCGGAAGCAGCTAAACGTGGCGTCACCAACCTCGAAGACATGACGTACAAACACTTCCAGCCGGAGATGGAGCAAATCGTCATCGCCTACTACGAGGTGATGACGGAGGGTGATTCGCACGGCCAGCCCTTTACCTTCCCGATTCCGACCGTCAACGTGATGGAGGATTTCGATTGGGAAAGCCCTGTCGCCAAGGCACTGTTCGAGAACACCGCCAAAATCGGCAGCTCGTATTTCCAGAACTTCATCGGCAGCCAGTATATGCTGAACGAACAGGGCGAAAAGGTGCAGAATCCCGATGCCTATGCGCCGCACGCAGTGCGCAGCATGTGCTGCCGCTTGCAGCTTGATCTGCGTGAGCTGATGAAACGCGGCAACGGCCTGTTCGGCTCGGCGGAGATGACGGGGTCGATAGGCGTGGTGACGCTCAATATGGCACGGCTTGGCCACCGATACCAAGGCGATATGCTGGGGCTAATTCAGGAAACCGAACGGCTGATGACTCTCGCTAAATCCACGCTGGAGAAAAAGCGCGTCTTTATTCAGGAAATGTATGATCGTGGCCTGTTTCCCTATACGCGCCGTTACCTACCACACCTACGTAACCATTTCAGCACCATTGGCGTGAATGGCATGAATGAGATGGTGCGTAACTTCACCGGCGATACCTATGATATCACCGATCCGCGCGGCATGAAAATCTGCGAGGAGATTCTCGATTATATGCGCGTAGAGCTGAAGAAGTTTCAGGAAGAAACAGGGCATCTCTACAATCTCGAAGCCACACCCGCCGAAGGCACCACCTACCGCTTTGCCAAAGAAGACCGCAAGGCGTATGGCAATACCATCATCCAGGCGGGCTGCGAGGAGAATATCTACTACACCAACTCCACGCAGATTCCCGTAGGCTATACCGAAGACCCGTTCGAGGCGCTGAACCTGCAGGACAAGCTGCAATGCAAATATACTGGCGGCACCGTGCTGCACCTTTATATGAGCGAACAGATTTCCTCCGGTGAAGCCTGCAAACGGTTGGTGCGGAAGGTGATTGAGAATTATCGCTTACCTTACATCACCATCACGCCCGTGTTCTCGGTGTGCGAAACCCACGGCTACCTCACGGGTGAGCAATCCCATTGCCCTGACTGCGGCAAAGAGACGCTCGTCTGGACGCGGGTGATGGGCTATCACCGTCCGGTGGCCAGCTTCAACCTCGGCAAGAAAGGTGAGCATAAGGAGCGCAAGCATTTCAAAGAAAATGCGTCGCCACACCTGCCGCTCTTTACCACGGAGAGCGCGTGTTGCAGCGGGCATTAAACAAGCTCCCCATCACGAGCATCACTCCCTTCACCTTTCAGGATTACCCTGAGCATACCGCCTGTATTTTGTGGTTCTCCGGGTGCAATATGGCATGTAGCTATTGCCATAATCCTGAACTGGTGAAGGGAGAGCTTGCCAAATTACCGTCCGCACAGGTGATCGAATTTCTTGAATCACGCAAAGGCCTGCTCGAAGGCGTCGTGCTATCGGGCGGTGAGTGCATGATGAGTGTGCAGCTTCCAGAATTCGCTCGCTACCTTAAATCACTCGGCTTCAGAGTGAAGGTGGATACCAACGGAACTAACCCCGACATGCTGGAAGAAATGCTCGACGAGCAGCTGATTGACTATGTGGCACTGGATTACAAAGCACCGCCCGATCTGTTCCAGAGCATCACAGGGTTTGATGGCTATACGCTATTCGAGCGTTCCCTGAAGCTGCTTATCGCGTCTGGCATTCCGCTTGAAATCCGCACCACCGTCCACGCTGATCTGCTGGATGAAGAAGACATCAATTCCATATTGAAACATCTGGAAAATCTTGGATTCAGCGGCACTTATTATGTGCAGAATTTTAGAGCCGGAAAGACGTTGGGCAATCTGGATGAGCCGTTTAATCGCTTCGATGTCAGTCGCTTGAACAAGCAGACTATACGATGTGAAACACGAGGATTTGGAAGGGTGGCGACAAACTAATAAGTTGTGCAAACCTTATCCATATCAATTATGGGTTGTCAGCTCGTGAATATGGTTATTCCCCCGCTTGGGGAATTTCATCAACCATATCACAGGAGTAGACAATGGAAAATCCTTATTTAAAATTCGCCGATCATTTTTATAGCCTCAGCCCCTATGACCTACAGCATCTGAGCGAGTGCGTGCTTTGCAAGATAGAGCAGGTCTTTGAGGACAAGCTCTGCAGCAAGTGTAGCCATATCGAGCTGACCGAGAAGGATATCAAATTCGCCATCACCGAAGCGATGAAAGATATCGTCCTCGATCTGCGAAAGCAGGAGCTTGAAATCAAGAGAATCCAGCTTCAGCAGGCCGAAGCCTTACTGCATGTCGACAGACGAATTGTTGGCTGATTGCTTTGACATTGATTGCTCAACATTTTATCGTATCTCCTGAGGGGGCTGTAATCCCCTAAATACTGCGATTAAGTTTTTAAAGTAGGCTCGTATCACAAAGCCCTGCTTCCGCACGCTCATGCGTCGGGAGTAGGCTCAATACAATACCCGCAAGGGGAATAGGCCTGCGCTCGTATTTAGGCGATTACAACTCCCGGCACCATGCCGAGGTGTGGTAACTTAAAGATGACATTTGAATCCGCGCAGCAGAAATGCTCGCGGATTTGTTTTTGTATCAGTGATTTTTGAGGGAAATGGTGCCGCCTATAGGATTCGAACCTACGACCCCATCATTACGAAAGCCATTTAAGTTATTGATTAACAATAACAATAAATGCCAAACAATACCAAAATCAGCGGGTTTCAGCCCCTAGCGGCACGAGGTCAATCTACGCACATTTCCAAACATTGCCAAGCCTATTGTTGACATCGTGCTGACACGATGCGCGTGCATGTTTTTTGTGCTGATATGGAACACGTCTAAATGCGATTTGCCAAAACAAATCTTTGCGACTAATTTATCTGCAAATGTATGAAATAGTATAGCATTCTGAGGTAGATTATGGGTCGCAAGGTTTTTTTCAGTTTCCACTACAAGCCAGATAATTGGCGCGCGTCGCAAGTTAGAAACATGGGCGTTGTAGAGGGCAACCAAGCCGTCTCCGACAACGATTGGGAAAGCGTAACCAAAGGTGGCGACTCTGCAATTGAGACATGGATTGATGACCAAATGAAAGGAAAGTCCTGCATTGTTGTTCTAATCGGCAGTGAAACGGCTGGACGAAAATGGATAAAGCATGAAATCAAAAAAGCGTGGGATGCCAAAAAAGGCGTCGTTGGTATTTACGTTCACAATCTAAAAGATAAGGATAGCGCGCAATCCACCAAAGGCTCTAATCCTTTTGACAGCGTAACAATCGACGGGAAGAAACTTTCTGACACGGTGAAGGTCTATGATCCGCCATACTCAATCAGTACAAATGTGTACGATCACATCAAAACCAACATTGATGGATGGGTTGAGAAAGCTGTAGAAATCAGAGACAATTACAAGGCTTAACGGCCAGCTTGTCGTGCGGCGGCTTCCACCCACTTCCCAAAGTTGTTATAGCCATCGTTGTCTACCCAATCGTAGATCGCAAATTTACCATCCAGCGCGAACGAGTCGGCGGTGGGAAGGTACAGGGCGGCCTTTCGTGAAATCTCACCAAGCATAGGCGCATTTTTCCATCCGCCTTCTTTATAGTTGATCATAGGCTGAATATTCCCCTGCCGATCACCGTAACCTAAAGCGTAGAACGGACTACCGCCCGCAGTATCTGCACCAGTTTTGGGGTCTTTAACTTGATGAATCCGGATACCAAAAATGCCCATGCCGTTCTCAACTGCCTTCAGGATTTCGTAAAGTACCCAGCGACGAGACCAAGTTTCATTCCCGATGAGGACGCACAAAACGCTGGAGCCTACCATGCCTTTGTCGATCATATTTTTAACAGCTTGATCGCCATCTTTTTTGGCCTTTTCCTCGAGTGACCCATCAAAGAAGCCAGCATTTGTATAACTGCCTTTGGTAACGTGATGGTTCATCACCTGCTGTACACGGAAAACATCGCGCTGGTAATGGAAGCTAAAAAATACTGTGCGAGCCATTGTTAATTCCTCTTTAAAATATCAATAATGGTCGTCACCGACTTTACATGATCGGCGGTTGGATCATTCAGCTCGGCAAATGCGGTTTTTAACGCGTCCGGTGCTTTCGGATAATAGCTCTCAAAATCTGCATTCATTTCGGCCCACAGCTCCTGTGCCATAAAACCTGTAGCGCCAATCGGCAGCAAGCGAAGCCCCTGTGCTTTGGCAATCTCAAACTCGCTGCGCATGCCGTCTGAAAGTACCACTTTACCGCCTACTAATTTATTGCCGAATAGAAAAATAGCGATGCCAGCGTAACTGATCATATCCGCACGGTAAGCAGCCCACGCTTCTTTGCCTTTTTCACTTTGGGGAAATGGCCGCAATAGCAGCTGGTCGTGCAGCTTCTGGCTTTTTGCCTCATAGATATGTTGAAGAACCCCGGTGATTACATGGCTCCCGACACCAAGGCCGAAACCTGAAACAATTTTATAATCCTTCACAATAATCGCTTCGCTGAGCTTGCGGATAAACTCCTCTGCACCTGAAGGCGTGTACCCGTTGCCATATTCATGCGCCGCGCCAGAAATGAAAATGGTGCGCTGGCGGAAGCGATCTTCGATGTGACGCAAGATCGCCGTCAAATCCTCGTACCGATCTATTTGCAGGGTCTGTACGCCGAAGCGCTTTAAATCGTTGATCTGCAGATTCAGCTTCAGAGTGGCATACTGAAAGGTAGTATCGTCAGGATATTCGTCCCGCAGTGGACGCTTCAGAATGCAGTAATGCTGACGCGGCTTATCTTGTAGGCTGAGGCGCACACGGCTCAGAATGTAATCCAAATTGGGATCAGTGAAGCTGAAGCCAAGAAAGAGGAAGGCTTTAGAAACCAGATCGCCGCGCAATGCGGTGGCAAATGGCTCACGCGTTGAACTATAGCGCTCGTAGTCATCCTTGGTTAGTACCGCATCGTCTGGATGGTCGATATCACCATGCATTTTATAGACCAATGCATCACGCTTAGGCTTGGTATTCTTTAGCTGATCGACGGTATATTTGACATCCGGAATCTTACCAACACTGGCGAGCGTTTCCTCGATCAGCTTATCATAGTTTGTTGTCCAATAGGTTTTGATCGGAAGCCGCGCAAGGATACGGTGGTTATCACTCGCCACATGGCCGCGTGAAAACTGTTCAATCAATTCCTGGTTAAGATCGGAACGACTTTGTTTTTCATTCAGATGATACTGAGCAATGGAAATTAAATCCGTTTCGGCATCAATGTTTAGGCCGAGTGCATGTGCTATAGGCGTAAGCAAGCCCTTCCAGCTTACAAAGCCTGCAGAAATCGAGAGGCCAGCGCTCGCAAAGATAGCGGCGTTCTCTTCCTCCAGCTCCTTAACGAACTTATTTTGGCGAAAATGTCGATGTCGCGTGCCGCATTCATTAAGTTAACCTCGCAGGGCCAATCATCATCTTGGTGGCATCTTCTGCGATGGCTAGCGCCTCAAACCGCTTACCGCTTTTAGCAAGCTGGCGAGCCGCTCGGCCTGAACGGCAACGTGCGGCGCAGTCCGGCTGGACGTCGCCGCGTTCACAGATCACCTGCGACAGGCGGGCAAGGCGTGGCAGCGCGGCGCGCGGCGTACATCAGGATGCCCACGAATTTCCCGCACCTCATCACTGATGATCACACCCTTATAAAGGCTTGGGCGGTTTGATTGCTTTGCCGAAAGTGGAATTTTCTCATTCAACACAGCACTGAATTTTGATTCTTTCATCAGCTGATTGAACACAGCAGCTTCGAGCGCGTTAAGGTGCGCTTTCACCTCGGCATCACTGCCCGACCGCGCTTCAAATTCTGGCAATGGCCATACCGCGACAGCATAAACCTCGTAGGGATCAAGCACATTCATTGCCACCGCGTCGGTACGCTGGTTGGTCAGATGCCTGCCGATACGGCCAGAGAGTTTTTCGCGGGTCTGTCCGACATAGATCGGCTCATCATCATAATCGTAAAACGCATATACGCCGAACTTATAACCGCCCAGACGCTTGACGCCGGGCGCGCGCGGATCACTCACCGGCTGGTCGAGGAATGCCTTTAAACCTTTGCGCAGAGCATTGGTGTCGAAAGGCATTTCGACAGTATCGATGGCGGAGGATGGCGAACGTGAGTTTGATGACATACCGGCAGAGATTAACCGGATTTATTTTCAGTCCGCTACAACGGATTATGCAGTTGTAAAACTGAGAATTCTTGGCTTCCGATGCGTCAATCCGCGCCAATACCGGCTCAAATACTGTCTTTGCGAGGAAATGCACGACCGGTACTGCTACACCACGCCGCAGAGCTGGTACGCATCATTATATTTTTGCGGCAATTTATAGTGATCCGGCAGTCCCATGAGGCGTGCGGCCTCACGCGGCGCAAGCAACCGTGAGCGAACTTTCTTGCCTTCCACGATCATGACGGTTTGGCGGCTGCTGCCGCCCGTTGCAGTACGTAGGCATCCAGCGATCCCATCGAACCGCACCTCGGCGCGCTGTTGGCCGTTGCGAACGCGTTTATACAACGTGCCGATGGATCGTTTGCCTGTGGCCTGGTTGTTCGCGGAGTTTGCGACGGTTTTCTCGACATCATGCTAATCAGCCGGTTGGTCGCTCAGCGGTATGCCACTCTACGCCCTCAGCCTGATCGGTGATGATATCTTCCGCTGTCAGTCGTTTGCGGAAGGCTTTTGGCATTTCGAGCCAGAACCATTTGTCCGCGCGCGCTTAAGTGATGTTCAGGCACGCGCCATAGACTCTGGATGCCAGGATTTGGGGATTTTGAACGATGGTACCGAGATGACGCTTATCAAGCCGGATACCGACCACAAAAAAGACGCTCACGGCTCAGGCGGGAAAATCTGAAGCATCGATCACTGCCGATCCGATCCAATAACCAGCTTTTGCCAGCGCCTCACAAATGCTGCAAAATCATTACCAGCATTGGAGGTTAGCAGCCCCGTATACTTACACACACGATATCGAACGGCTTTCCAGCATTGGCCATGCCTTCCACGATACGCATCCATGCCCAAAACATGCCGCTACGCTCGCCAGCAAGCCCAGCATAGCCGCCAGCCAGCGACGTATCCTGACAAGGAAA